>CAYQRR010000044.1:0-410 GCA_964419635.1 uncultured Chitinophaga sp.
ATAGAAATTTCGTTTTGCTTCATCTCCTTCAATACTTTTTCGTATTGCTCTTTTGACTTTTCGATGTTTGGTATCTGTGCATACAGGTATCCCATATCCACCGAAAACTGCGGAGCCGGATCTTTCTTCATCATTCTTTTAACCACTTTCTCCAGGTCGTCATATTTTTTGAGTGCCAAGAGACATTTATAAAGCGGCTGATAGAATTTTACTGCGTTATCATTCTTATCCCATAAACTTCTATAGAGTTCGGCAGCCTTATCATACTCCCCGTTTTGCAAATAGCTGGTCGCCAACGCCTCATCTCGACCGGCCTGTGCAAAAACAGAGGCAGAAAAAAGGGTAAGCAGAAAAAAGAGAAAAAGATTTTTCATCACCGTCCAAAGAAAACGAATAATACAAAGAAGCAG
>CAYQRR010000044.1:420-2731 GCA_964419635.1 uncultured Chitinophaga sp.
ATGGCTTCTAATTTCAAAATTCAGAAAACCAACATTGCCAACAGTCTGTATTAAATACTTTTAAAAAATTCTAATACTAAACAGCCATTATTAGGGCTGTGAATTGTTAGATTAAAACAGACCCCAAAAATTTTGAATTCACAATATCGCACTTAAATCACCACCTATTACACATACCCTGTCAACTCAGAATCTTGTACCACACTAATTTTTGATGGTTTATTCACAACCTGTGGAAACCGGTGTTGACAGCCACAATGGGATAAGTTTTAGCTAACATCCTGTTAATATACCTGTTGATTTCTCCGGATTTATACACCACAGAATGCAAACAAAACCGTAAGTTTTACTTTTTGATTTATAGAATTTAGAAAACCACATTTTTTACCGCGCTTATCCACCGTTATTCACATCGTTATCCGCATAGTAGAAACACTGAGTGAACTTATTTTCTGTATAGCCGGTTATCGTTTACATAGTTCCATACTTTTTCCGGCAGAAAAAACTCCATCGATACGCCATTTTTAATGTTTTGCCGGATAAACGTGGCTGATATATCAATAAAGGGAAAGTCTAAAATATTTATGGTGCGTTTTGTATTTAGCGCATTAGCCTCAAACCCCCTGCGCTTATACACATACAGATCGTGGTTATCCAGAATTTGTTGATAATGCTTCCACTTGTGGAGTGATGCCAGATTGTCGCTACCCATAATCAGTGAAAACTCATGCTGCGGATATTTTTCCTTTAGATGGGTGAGGGTATCAATAGTATAACTTGGCTGCGGCAACTTAAACTCAATATCCGAGGCCTTCAGGTTGTTGTTGTTTTCAATAGCCAGTTGTATCAGATGTAACCGGTCATATTCGCTGAGCAGCGACTCTTTTTCCTTAAATGGATTCTGTGGGCTTACTACCAGCCACACTTTTTTTAAGTCGGTGGTTTCGCAAATGTAGTTGGCCAACATCAGGTGACCATTGTGCACCGGATTAAATGAGCCGAAGAAGAGACCGATTTTCATACCTGACTATTTCTGACTTCTGAAATCTTTTACGGAAAACCACTTGCGCCTGATGGCAAAGGTGGATAGCAGCAACGCAATAGCCATCATACCAATTACCACTTCCCAAAAACCCCAAGGGTCGCTGGCGCGCGGAATGTTCACGAAGTTCATGCCATATAAGCTAGCCACAAATGTGAGTGGCAGCAACACAAAACTTACGCTGGTCAGTGTTTTCATCACATTGTTCATTTTGTGTGTTTGCAGCGAGTAATACAAATCCATGAGCGAGTTAAGCTGATCGCTCAAAAAATCCAATTCCTCAACGTTGCGGGTCATGTGGTCTTGCAAATCGCGGAGATAGTATTTGTTGTCTGCTTCAAAATATTCAATCTCATTGCGAATAAGATTAGTAATCAAATCGCGCACCGGCACAATGTTTTTGCGCATATACATTACATCCCCTTTCAGGCGCTGCAGGGTCACCAGTTGTCCATCGTGCGGATTCCTAAAAATTTCCTGCTCCAGTCGCTCCACTCGTTCTTCCACACTTTCAATCACAAAAAAATAGTTGTCGATGATTACATCCAGCAGGTAATACAATAAGTAATCTTCCCCCTTTTTGCGAAGCGCACCGGTGTTATGGAGCAGCTTATCGCCTATGTTCTTTTTAAAAACCGAAAAGTCAGCTTCGCGAAAAGTCAGCAAAAAATTATTGCGCAATACTATGCTTACCTGTTGATCCACTATTTCATCATTGACTAAGGCAAACATACGCAGTACCACGTAGAGCGAGTCGTTATAATCTTCAATCTTGGCGCGCTGGTTTGGGTTTTGAATATCCTCCATTACCAGCGGGTGTATGTCGAATAAGCCAGCGGCCTGTTGTAGTAATTCTTTATCTTCTATACCCAGGATGTTTATCCAGTTTACATGGGTGCGTGTGTTTTGATTGGCGCATTGCTGTAGCGAGGCGTGCTCGTCATAAAAACACTCGTCTTTGTTGTAGCGGTAGAAATAGATTTTCGATTTGTTGGAAGTAGCCACAGAAACGTCAGATTTGCACGAAGTTGAAAAACTTATCCAAAAAGCAGTAACGTGGAAATCATTACCAGTACAGCCAATCCCAAAATCAAAAACATTAAGCGCCTCGATAAAGCTTCGGAGCGTAAAGAGCAAGGTCTGTTCATAGCCGAAGGATTGCGCGAAGTGGTATTGGCGGCACGGGCCGGTTACGAAATCGAAAGCCTTTTTATTTGCGAGGAATTGCTACAACCCTCCGCGGACTACCCGTTGCAAGAATGCCACGTG
>CAYQRR010000044.1:2741-12485 GCA_964419635.1 uncultured Chitinophaga sp.
ATTTCAAAATCGGTTTATGAATCGGTGGCCTATCGCGATAGCACCGAAGGAATTATTGCTACGATTAAAATAAGACAAAAATCACTCACCGAATTACAGTTACCTACTCCGTCACTGATACTGGTGATAGAGGGGGTTGAAAAACCGGGTAATCTCGGAGCTATGCTGCGCACAGCCGATGCAGCGGGGGCCCATGCGGTGGTGGTGTGCGACCCGCGTTGCGATATCTATAATCCGAATGTTATTCGCTCCAGTATAGGCACGGTGTTCACCAATACTGTGGTGGTGTGTGAGTCAACAGAGGCTATTGCCTGGTTGAAACAACAAAAAATTAAAACGTTCGCAGCAGAACTTTCTGCAAAGAAGTTTCACTATGAACAGAACTATCTTCAAGCTACAGCGTTTGCCATGGGTACCGAAAGCAAAGGGCTCAGCAGCGAATGGATGAATGCTGCCGAGGAAAGGATAAAAATACCCATGCTCGGTCAGATAGATAGTATGAACGTAAGTGTGAGTGCCGGTATATTGTTATATGAAGCTGTGCGTCAGCGCAAAACAGAAATACCCCAATGAGTGCCCGTAAAAACGATGCTTATGCATCCTTGAAGGTAGCCGCCTTTCGCAACTTTCAGCTTTCTCGATTCTTGCTCACGTTTGCCATTCAGATGGCCGAAACCATTATTGCCTGGAAAATTTACGAAGTCACCAATAGTAAATTAGCGTTGGGTTTGTTGGGTCTCAGCGAGGCACTGCCATTTATTCTTACTTCTCTGTTTGGTGGCCATGCTGCTGATACTTTCAACCGGTATAGAATAGCAAGATGGACCATTCTGGGCATTACCATCTGCTTTGCTGTTATTGGTGTTTTGATGAGTAATGATGGAAAGCTAATTGAGCAATATGGCGCTACTCCTGTTTTTGTAATTATAGGAGTCACCGGAGTGGTGCGTGGCTTTATGGCCCCCGCTTACCAGAGCATCTTTCCGCAATTGATTCCTCGCGAACTCTATGCTAATGCCGCTACCTGGGGTAGTAACGCCTGGCAAACTGCAGCAGTGGCGGGTCCGGCATTTGGTGGAATTATATATGGCTATGCCGGTGTAGAGCTATCATTTGGTTTAGCCGTGTTGCTGATGGTCGCCTCTTTTTTTGTCTTTTTACGAGTGCCCGTACAAGCCACACCACCCAAGGAAAAAAACGAATCGCTTTATCAATCGCTTACGGCCGGTTTGCGTTTTGTGTTTAATAAGCAGGAAATGTTAGGCGCTATTTCGCTTGATTTGTTTGCTGTGCTATTTGGCGGAGCCGTTGCTTTGCTTCCGGTATTTGCCAAAGATATTCTGCACACAGGCCCGCAGGGTTTGGGTTTTTTGCGTGCAGCACCTTTTTTTGGTAGTGTAGTGATGGGTGTTTTTCTGGCGTATAACCCGCCCACCTTGCAAGCAGGAAGAAACCTGATGTGGGCCGTGGTTGGATTCGGGCTGGCCACCATCGGCTTCGCTCTTTCCGAGAATTATTTTTTGTCCATGCTTATGTTGTTTCTCACCGGTGTTTTCGATAATGTAAGTGTGGTGATTCGACAAACCATCGTGCAAACCATGACCCCTGACAACATGCGCGGAAGAGTAAGCAGCGTAAATCAGATATTCATTTCTTCCAGCAATGAGATTGGCGCTTTCGAAAGCGGGGTGATGGCCAACTTGATGGGAACGGTGCCCTCGGTAGTTTTTGGAGGAGCTATGACGTTGTTAGTTGTGGCGGTAATTTACAGCACTGCGCCCAAACTGAGACGGCTGAAATTGTAATTATTGGAGGCGCACCTTTTTTAATAGCCCACCATATAGCTTCATCAAGCCCTTTTGCACTTCATCCATTTTTGTTTCAAAATCTTTGCTCGGTTTTTTCCCTTTTTTGATTTTGATAATATCGGCTATTACCTCAAACGGTTTTCTGTATTCGGTAGTAATACCATCCTGCGGTTTGGCATTCAAAAAGCGGATGTTTTTTCGCAATAGCGATGCAGCCGTTTCTATATCCCCGGCCAGTAAATAATAAATGTTGTGTACTACACGTTGCAGCACATCTCCCAGAAAATTGAACTTTGTTTTATCCCATCGCTGCCCACGCTGTATATAGTAACCGGCTCGCTTCATATCGCCCACATACATATAGAGCACCGCATAGTTGCGCTCCACATCAAAATTGAAAGGATCTTCCGGTGTCTTTTCAATTTTCGCCAATAGGTGTTTGTTCATCATTCCTTCTGCCTCCTCATATGCGCCATTGATAATAGCAATAACCGAAAACATAAGCGGATGATAGGCGTTGCGCGAGAGTTGTTCCTGATATTTCTTAAAAGCATCGCGATAGATTTGAAGCGCATCCGCAAAATGACTACCATGGCAATAGGCGTTTGCCAGTTTGGTTTCCACATATATTTTGTAGTTCTCTCCTACCCGTTCCGCTCCATGCTTGTATTCGCAAAGGCAATTTTGTAAGCTGCCCAAAAGGTTCGGAAAATCAGAGGTATAAAACTCGTAATAGGAAGCACGACAGAGTTGAAAGAAGAAGTTGCACACAGCATATTTTTTTCCTTCCAGTTTTTTCTCCCACTTGTTTATTTCCTGAATAGTCCACGGACCATATTCGGCAGCTTTACCATTGCTTGAATAGTAAAAGATGGTGGAGAAGAGGTATTGCAGCCAGATTTCATATTGCTGTTCCTGAGTGGGTTTTCCGAGTGCAGCCAGGTGTTTTTTCCCATAGTGTTCCGCCATTATAATTTTTCCGTTAAGCACGGGTAGGCGTATACAGATACCGAACACCAATCGATAAAAGGAAGCTAGTTTCTTCCGGCTCCCTTTCAACAGCTTTTTTTCGCGCAGCTTTACTTCGTGTAGCATCAGGCTTTTCAGCCCCTTTTCCCATAACAGGTAAAGCACTTTAGTGTCGCTGCCATCGGTAAGAGCGTTATAGCATTTATCGAGTAACAGCGAGTTAGATTTATCAAAATGCGTTTTACTAATCTTCAGTTCTTTTTGTAGCAGTGTGTCGTCACACGCGTTTTGCATTACTTGTTGTAGGGTGCTCTGCAGTACTTCGTTTTCGCGCTTTGTTGTTTTCATTTTCCGGATTACCGACAACTCCTCCTCGCGTAGCGTTCTCAAAAAATCGGATAGCATACTCATGTAGTGAAAATAAAAAAGCCCCGCGCATCCAACCTCGCAGGGCCTAACCGGCAACATAAAGAATACTTCAGAGTTTATGAATGCTCTAAGGGCAATACTATTTTCCTGCGCATTAATTCGTTGTGTAGTTTTTTTAGCAGATCCGGCAATTGAATATTATATTGAAAGGAGGTGCCGTATATAGAAAACAGCTCTTCGTTGCTAAGTTGCTGCAGATAGTCATTCACCGTTTTCTTAGGCGCTTGAATTCGATTATAGGATAAGCTATGCATGGTTTATTTTTTTGATGGTGAAATTTCTTGAATGAATAGTATTTTGGTGGTGTTCATATTGGTTACCCCAAAAGGAATCTGAAGTTGTATGGCACCGGCTTGTAGCGGAAGTGTGGTTCCAAATTTTTCTACAACACTGTATTCATAAGGTGCGCGGTGAGGGTAACTGAGCTCCTCCTGTAATTGTTGTAATATCTCTCGTCCCAGCGTTCTATTTTGTAAGAGTAATTGTCTAAACAGCAAAGGAGATATCACAAATACGGCCTCTGCATAGTGGTCGTTCTGCCAAAGGAAGCCATACAGATGCACTTCATTGTTTTGCTTTAGAATTACTTCGTTAACCAGGATTTCTTGTTCGGTCAGCTTATAGCCTTGATGGTAAGTATGCATATTGCCGTTATTTATGGAGCAAGTAAACGGCAGCACAACGCAAAGGATCTGCGTTCTAAATAAGGGAAGTAAATTTTTTTTAGAGTAGCCTGTTAAAGCTTTCGGGCTATGTTCAGCCCATCGCGAAGTGGTAGTATATAATGATTAACGCGTGAATCGCTGCTTACCTTTTCATTATATTGGTGAATGGCTTGTGTGTCTTTGTCTTTCACCTCGTTTACAACCTTGCCGCTCCAAAGCACATTATCTGCAATAATGTATCCGCCCCGCCTCACCTTGTCAAACACCAAATCGTAGTAGGTGCAGTAGCTATGCTTATCCGCATCAATAAACACGATGTCGAACTGTTCCTCTAGGGTCGGTATAATCGTTTGCGCATCTCCATAAAGTCCGGTGATTTTAGATGCTATACCGGCTAACTCAAAGTATTTATCACACATGGGCTTCAGCTCTTCATTAATGTCAATGGTTATTAGTTTTCCATCCGGTGTAAGTCCCTGTGCAAGACAGATAGCTGAGTAGCCCGTAAACGTGCCTATTTCAAGAATTCTTTTGGGTGCACACAGGTGCGAAATCATAGCAAGAAATTGGCCTTGTATGTTACCCGATAACATTTGTGGCATCTGTACTTTCAAATGTGTTTCCCTGCTCAGTTGCGCAAGCACCTCCTCTTGTGGGGAGGATTGCCCTTCTATGTATTTTTCGATTTCTTCAGTCAGGAGATGCATATTATAGATTCGGGTGTTTTTTGAATTCCTCTAAAATGATTTTAAACCAGAAGGAATAATTCTCAGGATGCTCTGCTATTTCGCTTTGAAGCGTTTCGGTATCCATCCATCGTATGGCGGCCACCTCGTTTTTGTTGTAATCAAAAGCATCATCAAATACACCGACAAAAACATGGTCCAGCTCGTGTTCTGTTAGGCCACTGGCCTCATCGTATGCTTTGTAAATAAATTGGAATACTTCGCGCAGCGGAGTTTTGATTCCCAACTCTTCAAACAATCTTCGCTCTGCCGCAGCTTGATAGCTCTCGCCTTTTCTGGGGTGACTACAACAAGTGTTGCTCCAGATTCCGGCCCAATGATATTTGGTGCTGGCCCTTTGTTGCACGAGCTGTTCTCCTCGTCTGTTAAACAGAATTACGCTTATGGCCCGGTGCAATAATCCTCTTTCGTGGGCTTCTTGTTTGCCCATATAGCCTAGCACGGTATCCTGTTCGTCCACCAGCACCACCTGTTCCTCTTTGTTTTTTTCCTTCGTGTACATTTTTTACAATACTTACTTAAACCAAGAGGCATACATCACATAGTTATTGCTAATACGCTCTATCAAATCTTTAAATTTCTCCTTATCTGTTTCTTTCACTCTACGCGCAGGCACACCGGCATAGATACTGCCTGGTTCCACTACCGTATTTTCCAATACAATGGCACCTGCTGCTATAATGGAATTAGCGCCTATCACCGCGTGGTCCATCACAATAGCGCCCATACCTATTAATACATGATCGTGCACGGTGCAGCCATGTACAATGGCGCGATGTCCTATGCTCACATGGCTGCCAATATGCAAAGGTGCTTTTTGATAAGTACAGTGCAGTATTGCTCCATCTTGCACGTTTACCTTATCTCCCATCTTTATAAAGTGAACATCTCCCCGCACTACACTTTGAAACCAAAAGCTACAATCTTCGCCACAGGTTACATCGCCAACTATCGTAGCGTTTTCAGCCACAAAACAGTTCTTACCAAAAGTGGGATGAATGCCATTTACCGGTAGTATCAGCGACATAATGCAAGTTTATAGTTTCACTTCAATTTCTAAATCCCAATTACCTTTCAGCGTATGTGTGCCGGGCATGTCAATTATTTTCTCTGGCTGTTTGCGCAGTAACAAATCACCAGTATTCCATATGCCATCTGCATTCACATCTTCCAATACGCGTATGTGATAAACCCCCGCTAATATTTTCTCCATGCCAAATTTCTTTTCACTCTCACCATACAAAGGAACCTCTTTAATCAATTTATTTTCGGCATTCAATACTTGCAGCATGTAGTGCTTGCTCAAATCCTGAACAACAGCTTTAAGGATTATGTTCCCGAAGGCATCTTCTGTTGCGGTATTAAATGCATAGTTCATCTCTTTGTTCCAAACCCCGAAAATATCGCACAGCATTGAATCCGGAAAAGCAACCGAGTAGCGTTTGTTTGGCTTCATGCTAAACTCAAACAAAATCTCTTGCGCATTCTCCCCGTTTACTTTTGGATACACTTTTATCGTTTCTGGTCCGGAATCTATGCGAATTTCAGCCCATTTAAAATCATTTATTCCCGTGATAGGTCGGTTCATTTTTATTTTAAGCGATTCATAAGGGCTTGGCAGAGCAAGGGCACTGACCTTTTCGTTGTTTATAAATGATTGATTTACAATTTTTAATGTGTTTTTTTTGGAGGCCCAAAGGGAATCTTTTTCAATGGATTTTAATTCTATTCTCAGCGTATCAAAAAGGGTATCGTTAGCCACGAGATAAATGCTGTCGTATTTGCTATAGTGATTTGAAAACCAAACAATTGCAGTGTCTTTTGTGGGATAAATATAGCTGCTGTAGCCATCTGTGAAGAGCTTCGAGTCTAATTTTAGCGTTTGAACGGGAGCGTTGTAGCTAACGACTATCTTCCCCGGTTCCACACTTTTTACGCTTTGCAGTTTTATCTTTTTGGGACTTTCCTTAAACACTACCAGGTCTACGTTTTTCGGGAGCGTATCATTTGCCAGAATGCTCGAGTCGCTAAATCCAACTAATTCATTTGGTAAATCATAAATGAAATTTAAGTTTTGATCTTTGAGCGCAAATAATTGATAAGGTCCGGCCTTAATGTTTTCGATGCTGAAATTTCCCAATTTATCCGTCTTAGAAAAATAGGTCGGCTTCATGCTTAGCACCGGGTTAACCGTACTGCTTTGGTATAGGTTAACATAGATATTCTCCAGCTCTTTGTCGTTTTCTACATTTTTTAACCGGCCGCTCACCTTGGCCGAGTCAATGTAAGTTCCCGTTGAAAACACATACTTGAAATTTTTATACTCATTCCCTTGGTTCAGGTCTTTCAAGTCGCTCCCAAAGTTAATGGTGTAGGTGGTGTTTGGTAGCAGTTTTGCTTTCAGTTTTATAGTCAGTGTTCTGCCATTCACTCTGTAAGTTGGAGCGGGATCTGTTGCCGGTGAAATCAGTGTTTGCGCAAAACCGTTGTCCTGAATAAACTCGTTAAAGGTGATGTTTATTTCCTCTGCCGAAAAGGAAGTGCTGTAATTCTCAGGAGCCATTTTCTTTACCTTAGGTGGCTCGGAGTCTTCTTTGCCTCCGGTGGGGGCTGTTTCATTCGCGCAGCGATACTGAACCAGCGCCACTAACAACAACAAGAATAAGCGTATCGTATTTGTCAAGCGCATTCTTTCTTTAGCGACCCATATGTACCAACAATATGGAAATATCCGAAGGAGACACCCCACTTATTCTTCCCGCCTGTCCCAGCGAGGTGGGCTTTATCTTCGATAATTTAATTCTGGCTTCCATCGAAAGCGATTTTAATTGCGAATAGTCAAACGCGCTATCCAATCGAATGTTTTCCAACTTCGTCATTTTATCAGCCAGCTCTACTTCCTTTTGAATGTAGCTTTCATATTTCATTTCTATTTCAGCGCTCTCCACGGCCTGCTGCTCGTGCGAGTTTAAAAAGGCGTTTAAATCAGGAAGTGAGCTTCTTAATTCTTTCATGCCCAACTGGGGTCGGGCCAATACCTTGCTCAGTTTTTGGCGCTGTGAAATAGTGCTGGTGCCCCAGGCTTCCAGTCCGGCATTGATGGCGCCCGGCTCTACGCTGTATTGCTCAAAATACGCTTTAATGGCCGCTATGCTTTCTTTCTTTTTCTTCACACTTTCCAGTCGCTCCTCATCGGCAAGGCCCAGTCTGTAGCCCGTTTCTGTTAAGCGTAAATCGGCATTATCCTGCCGCAGCAGTATGCGATACTCCGCCCGGCTGGTAAACATTCGGTAGGGTTCCTCGGTTCCCTTGGTAATCAAATCATCTATCAATACTCCTATATAGGCATCGGCCCGGCTGAGGGTAAAGGGAGCCTGTTCCTGCGCCTGTAAATGGGCGTTTATGCCGGCCATTAAACCCTGGCAGGCGGCCTCTTCGTAGCCGGTGGTGCCGTTGATCTGGCCTGCAAAATACAGGCCCTTCACTAGTTTGGTTTCCAGCGTATGCTCCAACTGTGTGGGCGGAAAGTAGTCGTATTCTATGGCATAGCCGGGGCGGAACATCTTCATGTTTTCGAATCCCGGAACCTCTTTCAGGGCTTTATATTGCACGTCTTCCGGCAAGGAAGTCGAAAAGCCGTTCACATATATCTCCACCGTATTCCAGCCCTCCGGCTCTACAAAAAGCTGGTGCCTTTCCTTATCTGCAAAGCGGTCTATCTTATCTTCCACCGATGGACAATACCGGGGGCCCAGCCCCTTTATGCGGCCCGAGAACATGGGGCTTTTGTCAAAACCGGTTCGCAGAATATCATGTACCTTTTGGCTGGTATAAGTAATGTGGCAACTTAACTGCTTTAATGGCGGATTTAATACATCCTCCCCCTTACCCCCTCTGGAGGGGGACATAACAGCCGTAAAGGGGTTCATTCCGGGCTTGTAAGAGAAACCAACCACTTCTTCGTCTCCCAGCTGTTCTTCCATTACACTATAATTGAGGCTTCGGCCGTCTATGCGCGGAGGGGTTCCGGTTTTCATTCTTCCGGCCTCAAAGCCAAGTTCTATTAACTGTTCGGTAATGCCTGTGGCCGCTTTTTCGCCTGCCCTGCCTCCGCCAAAGTTCTTTTCGCCTATATGAATAAGTCCGTTGAGGAAGGTGCCGTTGGTTAAAACCACCGATTTGGCCGGAATCTCTATCCCCATAGAAGTGCGGATTCCGCACACCTTTCCGTCCTTTATTAACAGCCCGCCAACCATATCTTGCCAGAAATCCACATTTTTGGTCTCTTCCAGCATGCTTCTCCACACACTTGCAAACAGCATTCGGTCGTTCTGGGTTCTGGGGCTCCACATAGCAGGCCCCTTGCTTCTGTTGAGCATCCGGAACTGCACCATGCTCTTATCGCTCACAATGCCACTATATCCACCCAGCGCATCAATCTCTCGCACTATTTGCCCCTTGGCTATGCCACCCATGGCGGGGTTGCAGCTCATTTGGGCAATGGTTTGCATGTTCATGGTTACCAGTAGCACGCTGCTGCCCATATTAGCCGCAGCTGCCGCTGCTTCGCACCCTGCGTGACCGGCACCCACTACTATTACGTCATATTCTTTGAACATAGGCGCAAATATAGGCTAAAGGGTTAAACGGCTAAATGGGCGAATGTGCCACGTGGAACCAGATACAAGAATTGGCAAAAAGCATAGTCGCTATTTGTTCCACATGGAACATTGGGGCGTATTAAGCTCCCTGTTGGGCCAGGAAGGTGCTGTATAGTTTCAGCCACTGGTCTTCGGCTGCCCGCATGGTTTTCTTTTGAGCGGAGGTTTTGTCGCCATAGCCCAGCAGGTGGAGCACCCCATGAAAGATAACCCGGTGCAGTTCCTGCTTAAAGGCCGATGCTTTGGCGGCCCCGGCAAACTGAAGGCTGTTTTCTTTTACCCGGTCTATGCTGATGTAGATTTCGGCCTCCAAAAGCTGTGGGGTGGAGGTAAGGGGAAAGGTGATAATATCGGTGTAGTAGTCGTGGTGGAGGAACTGTCGGTTGATGCCCAGCAGGTAATCATCGGAGCAAAAGATGATACTGATTTGCCTTTGCCCTTTGTGGCCCTGGCGGGTGCAGCGGTT
>CAYQRR010000045.1:0-5411 GCA_964419635.1 uncultured Chitinophaga sp.
ACTTTAATCTGCGCTCTATGTCCAGTTGTTTAAGCTTGAAGTTGTAATTGAGAAGAGCCGGATGTGTTTGTCTGAGTTCAGTCACCCATTCGTCCAGTTGCGTCCATTGAACCTCTTGCTTTAAAAAATCGGACTCCAGGGCAGCGGGAATAATGGTAGTGTCAAACGGAGCTGGTATATCATTTTCCAGCCACAAATAGTTACTCAACTCTAAACTATTGTTCAAAAAACGAAGTCGAGCTTCGTTTAACTGAAACTGCCTGCTTTGTAATTGCGTGAGGGCTTCCGTGGTATCTATAGCCGCTCGGTCGCCAAGCAAGGCAGATTGCACGGTTGCTTTAAAGCGAATTTCAGCAATGCGGGTGGCCTCGCTATATACTACCCATTCATTATACGCATAGCTCCAATCATAATAGGTATTTATTGCATCTAAGAGCAGGTCGTTTAATAATAATAACCTTTGTTGTTCACTTGCTTCTCTAAAAATCTGCGCCTGACGAAGTGCTGCACGTTGTTTATCCATCAACATGCCTTTTACCAATGGAACGGAGATGCACAAATATCCAAGTCCATCCTTGGGCAATGTGTTTTCGGTGTTTATTTTACCACCATATACATAATCATAACCTGCTTTTACTTCTATCCCATACCAAACCGGCACCGTCAATTTGTTCTCAAAATACGAGTAGTAATTATTGCCATCGTAGGTTTTGTTGTCATAGTCTGAGTTTAGTTTGGGGTCCCAGCCACCGCGGGCTATCAATAATTCTGCCTTGGCTTGTTCGGGCAACAGCGCTGCTTGTTTCGCCAGTGGGTGATACTGCTTGATAATACCTATATACTCATTGACGCTAAGTACTCTGGTTGTAGTATCCGTTGCTGAAATGTTCTGTGCGTAAAGCAAAAACAGTAGCGAAACTATTAGTTTGCCTGGCAAGAGGAAGCTCACCATCCTGTTACTATTTATTGCCATCTTTCTCATTGCTTTTTGCCGGCCCTTTCTTGGTAGCTTGGTAAAAATCCGGTGGGAAACCATTCATGTTCCGCCACAACTCATAGATAATGGTTACATCTTTTAGCAGAGCCATACCTTTGGCTCCACCTCCTACTTTCAAGGCGTCCGGCCATTTCTTTTCGTTCTTGTCTTCAGCCACCAATATTCTGAATTTGCCGTTTTCGGATATGGAATTGTCTATGGCCACTACCTTACCACCAAATGTGCCATAGCTCACATTGGGCCACCCGCTAAACACGATAGCCGGCCATCCGTCAAACTGAAAACGAACTTTTTGAGCAATGGAAATGAGTGGCAAATCCATCGGCTGCACATACATTTCCACTGCGTATTGAAATTGCTCCGGAACTATTTTTACCATCATTTCTCCTTCTTTGACAACTTCACCAATCCCTGCCGAAATTGTTTGGGTTATTTGACCATCTTGTGGAGCCAGCACGTAGTAAAAAGCGTTTCGGATTGCGTAGTTTGAAAATTGGTTCTTTAACTTGGAGATTTCTCCTTCTCCGGTGGTAACATCGCTCAATGTAGAAAATTTGTCGCCTTCAGCTTTTGATATTTTTTCAGAATACTCCCGGTCTGTTTGATTTAACTCTATGCGGGCATTCAGTAAATCGTTTTTGGCGTTGATGAATTTATTCTCGGCAATGGTTCTTTTGGCTTCTGCGTTTTGCAGTTGTTGTTTTCGTTGTTCAAGTTCAGTCAATGATTTTAAACCTTGTTTATATAACTCTTCTTGTCTTTTGAATTGATCTTGAGCAATTTTTAATTCTGTTTTGGAGGCTTCAAAAGCCATGCTGTCACTTTGCACATACAACACGGCCTGCTTTATTTTATTGCGTAATTGTTCCAATTTGAGTTCCCTCGCCTGATACATAGCCGCTAACTGGTTTTGTATGGCACTCACTTTATCGCGGTAAAAATCTACAGTTCCCTCTTTGGCTTTAATTTGTTCTTCGGTTCTTTTCAATAGGTCCGGGTCAAGGTAGTTTTCTTTTACCTCTGTAATCTTGAGGATGGTATCTCCTTTCTGAACTACATCCCCCTCTTTTACATACCATTTTTCAATTCGGCCTGCAATAATGGAATTCAACTCTTGTGGCCTTTGTTCCGGTGAGCGCGTAGTAATCAAGCCGGGTGCTTGAATATTCTGTGTCCAAGGCAGCAAAAGAAAAAGAAATATAAATAGGGTAATGCCCATGAACCATCGTTTGGTGTTTCGCTCATCGGAGTCACCAAACGCTTTTTTAAAAGAGATAAACTCTCTTTTCTCGTTTAATAAGGACTCATTGTCTTTATGCAGCCACATTCTTTATTTTTTTACGATGGGTTATAAACTCAAGTGTCTGAACATCCTTTGATAGGCCTTCGTTTTGCTGACCGTATCAAAATCACCATACGCGACCATCTGTCCTTCCTCCAGCAATAAGATTTTGTCGCAGCTGCGTGCAAATTTTTCATCATTGGTAACAGCTATTAGTGTAAAACCACAATCTTTGGCCGTTAGGTTTTTGACCATCACCTCTTGCTCTACTTGCTCTAAACTACTCCAGCAATCTTCCAGCAACAACAATCGTGGTTTTGTCAGTAGTGCTCTTGTTAATAGAATTTTATTTACGGTATTACGCGGTAGTTTTTTGCCCAAAGAATCCATGTGACTTTGCAAACCTTCGCGAAGCGATTGTATGTATTGTATCAAACCTGTTTTTTCTGCAGTTTCCAGAATAAACTGTGTGGTGATGGTGTCATCACCCAAGGTAAGGTTTTCATGTAGTGAACCTGAGAACAAATCAGCAGTAGCCAGATACACACCAATCTCCTGTCGCAACAACACCAAGTTGTAATTCCCTACCGGATAATCATTGAAAAGCAAGTTGCCGTCATAATTCAGATAGCCACCGGTAAACAAGCGCAGCAGAGTTGTTTTGCCGGAGCCCTGCGATCCGAAAATGCATACTTTTTCCCCTGCGGCAATTTCAAAGTTAAGATGGTGTAACACCGGTTTTTCACCATCGCTAAACCGGTAGGTGAGGTTTTCGAGCTTAATGGCAATCCCTTCCGATTGGCTTATCTCCAGTATGTTTAATCCGTTTTCTCTTTCAATGGGTTTATCCAGAATCTTGCTTACCTTTTCCAGTGACGTAAGCATGTCGTAAACCACATCTAAACTACCTATGATTTTTTCAACAGAATTCAGCAGCATGATGATGACAATCTCGGAGGCTATAAACTGTCCGATATTTATTTTTTGCTCTATCACCAATACAGAACCTACAATCAGCAATGCTGCAGTAATGAGTACTTTGAAAAGCACAAACGCCCAGAATTGAATCTTCAGCACTTTAAAATGTTCTGCTCTGGCATCCAGATAACCGCTAACCAGTTTGTCTGCTTTGCGTGCCGGAAATTCATTCATGCCCATGAACTTGAGCGTTTTAATAGTGCGTGCCACTTCTTCCAGCCAATAGCCTACTTCATATTTGTAGTTACTCTCCTCCATCGAGGTGCGTATGCCGCGCGGATAGGTTAGCTTGAGTATTAAATACATAAGACCCACCAGTACAGCTCCAAAGGCAATGAAAACCGGATGGTAAAACGAAAGCAGAATCAATCCGAAAAGTATTTGTACCGATGCGGACGGAAATTCCAGCAGCACTTTACTCAATCCCTTTTGCAACGAAGCCGTGTCAAAGAAACGATTCACCAGTTCCGGTAAGTAATAGTCATCGACAGACATTAAATCCAAACGGGGAATTTTGTAAGCAAACTGAAGACTGAAACGTGTGAATATTCTACGTTGTATTCGCTCGTTCGCCTGCATTTGCAAAATCGTAAGCCATCCGCTAAGTGCCACACCCATCACAACAATAACCACCAGAACAATGAGCGAAGTGGAAACCAAGCCTCCGAAAAGTTGGTTGATGATGGACTGCACCCCCAGTGGCAGGGTGAGGTAAACCAGCCCGCTGAGCACCGCAAAGAAATAGATGCTGGCCAACTCTTTTTTTTCAAGTGCCATTAATTCCCAAAATCTTTGTAGTGGTTTGTGAATGTTCACTTCGGCCATGTTTTTATAGCAGTTTTAATAGGAGAAGGTGATAAAAGGGAATACCAATAATGAGATTGAATGGAAGCGTAATGCCAAGCGCAGCTGTAAGTGATAAAGAAACATTTGCCCCGGGGATTGCCATCTTTATAGCGGCCGGTGCTGCAATGTATGAAGCACTGGCACATAGCGTAGCAAAAATAATGTGCCCCCCCATTCCAAGGCCCATTAGCTGTGCAGAACCTATTCCAATGCACGCAGCCAGTACGGGCATTAATAGGGCAAAGGCAAGAATTTTGGTTCCATATATTTTTAATTCACCAAATTTTTCACTGGCCACTACTCCCATTTCTAACATAAAGATGGACAGAAAACCTTTGAATAAGTCAAAGAAAAAAAAGTTGAGTTGCTTGTCGCCCATAGAGGCGGTAATATAACCAATCAGCAGGCCACCAATCACTAGCAAAATACTTTTTCCAAAAAAAACTTCACGCACAATTTTAGTCCAATTCGTTCCGGATTCCTGTTCCTGAAATTTATATACAAGAATCGCTGTTGCAATGCCCGGAACTTCCATCAGCACCAACAAAACAGTCATGTATTCTTCATAGGGGATATGATTGCTTTTGCAGTAGTTTAAGACAACCGCAAAAGTTACAGCACTTACCGAGCCGTAATGTGCCGCAATACCACAGGCATCTTTCAACGAAAACCTAAAAAGGTAACGTAACACTGCAAAGGCAATTGAGGTGAGCAAAATACCGGTGGCGATTGCAAACGCAGCCGGAGAAATTACCTCTGATATATGGCTTTTGAATAACTCTATTCCTCCCTTGATTCCAATAGAGAGTAACAAATAAATGCTGAGTGTTTCGTAAAACGAACGTGGTATCCGCAGATCGCTTTTAAGCACGCCTGCCAGAAAGCCTAACGCAAAAAAAAGGATAACAGGGTCGAGCATGTGTTACGTGCAAAGCAAATAACATTTTAAAAGCGAGTAAGTTCAAATAATGCTTCCAACATGTTTTAACACCTGTTGGCACACCGACTATATCCCCAGCTCAATCTGAAAGCGCCAACCCAGATTATTGTGGTGATTTTCATGCTTAATCATATCATACTGTCGCTGATAGGTGAGGTCGGTTTGCAGTTTCAGTTTGTGTTTCATAAAATATTTTGAGAGGCAGATAGCATATTCCGACTTCATTTTTTCTTTATCCTGTATTTGCGCATTTGGAATTAGAAGGGAGTGTCTGGCAGCCAGTTCAAACATTTGCTTAAAACAATAGCTGATTTGAGAATTAACGCCCATACCAGCATAGACATACCGCATCGAAGAACTGTCGGCAT
>CAYQRR010000045.1:5421-12425 GCA_964419635.1 uncultured Chitinophaga sp.
TTGTATTACGGTATAGAAACTCACTTGTAAGTGCAAATCCCTTGTATTTAAAAACCAGGTCGCCCATAGCCGAAAATAAATCGCGCGGTTCATATAAATAAGTGCCTAACTGCCCCCCGGTTCGCTGTGCCTGATGGTTGAAGTGGACCACCCCTCCAAAATTCAATTTAGGTTTTGGTTCGTGTATTAAATCTCCTTCAAAATAGTCGCCATCGTTGGTGAATTTGCCGAGTGGCAAAAACTCAATGCGGGCGGTGTATGCCAGTCCCTTGTCACTCTTGATAATATTTCTGCCTTCTCCGCTGCTCAGTGCGGTTTTGATGATAAAGTGAAAGTCTTTAATATGGTTGGTGTAGTTGACGAATACCCCAAAATCGCGGTCAATGGTTAAAGCATTATTGACAATAGAACGGTCGGCAAATTGTAGCTCGCCCGAGGAATTGACCCGCTGCCTATTGCCCGGCAGTTTTCCCTGCCCCATAGAAAAAGTAAGACCTTGTGGTATTGTGTAACTAATCATTGCATCGCGTAACACGTTGGGCACTTGACTCACGTCCCAGTCCATATCTGCCCTCGAAAACGATAATTGTATGTTGTAAGTAAGCCTTGGAGTATAGATAAATCCGCCAATGCGCATTCTTATTCTTCTTACTCTGAAATCGAATTCTTCGGGTGTAAAGTCTTCATCGCTTTTGCTTACATAGCCCACCCGGCTTTGTACACGGAAACGAAAATTGAGCGAGAATAAACTGTCTGGAGTGGTTACCCCAATTCCATTTTTAAAACTAAGCCAGGGTGGTAAAACAATTTTCTTGGTAGCCGGAGGTATGCTGTCAGATATTGATACACCGGCAGTAGCTTGTATGGGAGAAAAGTAAGTTAGGACTATGAAAGTAGTCAGCGAAAATTTAAATATCAAGGAGGAGAACTGATTCATGATTCTTAGTTTAATTTATGGTTACAAAAAGATGAATCAAGTATTACATGAAAATTATCTATGTGTTAACTTAATGTTAACCGTATAGAGTGATGCAATTGCATTAGCGAATACTTTAAATATTAAAATATTAAGTATTTAATATCAATGTATTGTATGTAAAATGTTATTGAATCGACATTCAACAAACGGGTTACATGCAAAACTTAATCTTCTCTTAACATAGCACGAATAGATTTGCTCCACCAAAAATTTACTACTATGAAACTTCAAAGCATTCTAAGTTTTTTTGTTCCCAAAGACAATGTGTTTCTTGACCTGTTTGCCCAGTCAACGGCCAATTTGGTTGCTACAGCCAGCGTATTTAATGAGATGATTAACCACACCGATGTGTCTTTACGGTCCGATTACACAAAGCGTCTGAAGGATTTGGAACATGCCGGGGATGAGATTACACATAGAATCTTTACCGAACTGAGCAGTAATTTTATTACCCCTTTCGACCGCGAAGATATACACTACTTGGCAACCTCCCTGGACGATATTGTTGATTTTATATACGGTTCTGCTACGCGCTTAAACCTTTATCAGATGGGCGAATGTAGTTCAGCGATGAAAAAACTGGCCGAAATCATTGAGAAACAAGCAAAAGAGATTGATGTAGCCGTAGTAAATATGAAAAGTATGAGCAATGTAATCCGTATTCGGGAGGCTCTGGTAAGAATAAATAGTCTCGAGAATAATGCGGACGATGTATTTGATGAAGCACTGGCTAATTTGTTTGTATTAGAAACCGATGCAGTAAAGATTATTAAGGTGAAGGAAATTTTAGCCAACATGGAAACCGCTACAGATAAGTGTGAGGATGTGGCTAACGTGATTGAAACAATTATCATCAAACAGTCCTAAAAAGAACTGAGAAACGTAATCTTATGGAGTTGCTCCTGATCATTATCATTCTCGCATTAGCTTTTGATTTTATCAATGGCTTTCACGATGCTGCCAATTCAATAGCTACGGTAGTTTCCACCAAAGTGCTTACCCCATTTCAAGCTGTTTTGTGGGCTGCGCTATTCAATTTTGCAGCATTCTTCATTTTTAAGGACCACGGAGTGGCCAATACGATAGCCAAAACCGTAAAAGGAGATTTTATCACCCTGCAAGTCATTTCTTCAGGATTAGTAGCGGCCATTATTTGGAATTTGCTCACCTGGTGGTATGGCATTCCATCCTCCTCGTCTCATACCCTGATTGGTGGATTTGCCGGAGCTGCCATTGCACACGGTATAGCATTAGCATCCCCCTTATATGATGCAGGATCTGGTATCAGTTATTTATCGTTTGTTATCAACGAAGGTTTAAATACCGTAAACTCAGAGCCGGTGATAAAAACAGCCAGTTTTATCATATTAGCACCATTGGTAGGCATGGTGGTTGCCTTTATAATATCCATTTGGTTTCTGCACTCTTTTAAGAAAAGTATTTTCCCGAAGCTCTTTTCTGTTTTTGTCTTGTGTTTGGTCGCTTATATGTTATACGTCAACCTGGAAACAGACCCTGAGAAGTTAAAGTCCCATTTCGATCTTTACATCTTCAAGCTGGTCTTCTTTGCAAAAAATTTCAAATGGATTCTGATAGCTCTTATACTGGGTTCTATGGCCATTTTTGCTCTCTTCCTCAGCTCGTTGAGTTTTGGTAAAAGCACCATTTGGTTTAGAAGAATGCAGCTCGTAAGCTCCGCGGCATTTAGCATAGGCCATGGAGGCAATGATGCACAAAAAGTGATGGGTATTATTACTGCTGCATTGATTGCCAGCGGTAAAATTGCATCCTTTGATGATATGCCCAATTGGGTCCCCTTGGCTTGTTACACAGCTATTGCTGCCGGCACCATGAGTGGGGGTTGGAAGATTGTGAAAACGATGGGCACCAAGATTACTAAGGTAACTCCTTTTGAGGGTGTGGCAGCGGAAACAGCTGGTGCAGTCACTCTGTTTTTTGCAGAAAATCTCAAAATTCCGGTGAGCACCACACACACTATCACCGGGGCAATTATGGGCGTTGGAGCTACAAAACGGTTGTCAGCCGTTCGATGGGGTGTTACGCTAAACCTTTTGTGGGCGTGGATATTGACCATTCCTGTTTCTGCAGCGATGGGAGCCATACTCTATGAGGTATTCAACATACTGGGAATCCGGTAAAATTCCTGCTTACTTTATCCTGTGAAAAATCCGAAGCCGGCTACCATTACCTTTTTTTTGGCGATTGTGATTTCTATTGCGGCTGCCATGACACACTTCTTTTTGGAGCGGCATGGACTACACGCTCTGTTTCTTTTTGTCGTTATTTTTCTGCTATCCTACTTTTTTATTTACAACTCACTTCAAATTTTCATATACCGAAAGATAAAACTCATTTATAAGAGTATTCACAACTTGAAATTAGGTCGCGATACCGGATTTAGCGAACACTTAGGCGATGATCCGGTGGCTGATGTAGAAAATGAGGTCGCGGACTGGGGAGTAATGAAAAAGCGGGAAATTGATGAGCTGAGGCGCATGGAACAATTTAGAAAGGAGTTTCTGGCAAACGTATCGCATGAACTAAAAACACCCCTTTTTAGCCTGCAGGGTTACGTGAGTACGTTGCTGGATGGTGCTTTGGAAGATCCAAACGTGAACCGGATTTTTTTAGAGAAGAGTGCGAAGAACTTGGATAGACTATGCACACTTGTGGAAGACCTCAACGAAATTTCTCAGTTAGAGCGGGGGGATATTGCACTGGCACTAGAAACCTTTGATATTAATAAGCTGGTGAAAGAAGTATTTGAAGGTGCAGAGGTAAAAGCGAACAATCGCAATATTACGCTCACTATCAAAAAGGGCACAGATACATCATTTAGTGTACTGGCTGATAGAGAGCGAATACGACAAGTGCTCACCAATCTTATCGTGAATTCTATTAAATACGGAAAAGAAAACGGTGAAACCACCGTAGGTTTCTATGATATGGACGAAAACATTTTGGTGGAAATTTCGGATAATGGAATAGGTATAGAGGAAGAGCACCTACCGCGCCTATTCGAACGTTTTTACAGAATAGATAAAAGTCGCTCGCGCGATGTAGGTGGCACCGGCCTGGGGTTGGCTATTGTGAAACACATAATAGAAGCGCATAAGCAAACAATAAATGTGCGCAGCACACCCGGCATTGGCTCCACGTTTGGTTTTACTTTGCTCAAATCGAAAGATAGATAACCGAACGTTTCCACTTCTGATTCCGGAAATTATATTTGCGCTCTCTCAATGCCTGCTGAATGGCAGACCAGCCCGGATGGCGAAACTGGTAGACGCACTACTTTGAGGTGGTAGCGCCCGAAAGGGTGTGGGAGTTCGAATCTCCCTTCGGGCACTAAATTTTCCCAACCTAATGGTTGGGATTTTTTTTGCTCATAAAACAATTACTCATCAAAAATTACCTTAGCTGTCCTAAAATTGATTGCTATGTTTTTAAATCGATTCGCTTTTCTACTGCTATTGCTTGCTTTATCGTCTTGCCGTAAGCAAGCTTTGGAAAGTTTTCAAAGTGCCGAGGACCATGCACAACTGGAAACAGAGTTTGCACAAGTTTATGAGTCGGTAGCAGATTTTGTGGCGAATGATGCTAAAACATCCAAAACAGAAGACTATATGCTCCCCAGCGGTGCGCTGGTATCGTTCACCGACTCCGTCTTTTCAGATGGCGATGGAATTGATTTTGAAATTGATTACGGCCCTTTGGGCACATCCACTCCTAAAGGGAGGCTCTGCAAAGACGGTAGATATAGAGCCGGAAAAATTCATGTTGGAATGAACAAACGATGGAGCGAAATTCCATGCCTGGTTACTGTTGCCATCACCTCTTCCGATGAGTATTATGCAGGCAATGGAACTAATATGTATAAGATTACCGGCACCAAAACAATTTCCAGAGTAAGTAATGACACGTATGAAGTGGAAGTGGCTAATGCAACGCTCCAACGCACTAATGGCGCTGTAGCCTGGAACTCGGAAAGGACAGTAACCAAAACCTTTGATAGTGGCGCTGGTTGGCTTAATGATGAATTCAGTGTAACCGGGAGTGCGCAGGGCATAAATGCGAATGGCGATGCTTTTGCAGTTCAGATTACAACTCCACTTAAGAAAAAACTTTCTATTGGTTGTATGTCCACTTTTATTGCTGGGGAGCTAATGGTGACTAACTCAAATGGGAGAGAACTGCGAATCGATTACGATAGTTTCGGTAATGAGGCCTGCGACAAGACTATTACTGTTTTTTACAATGGTAAAAGCAGAAATATTACTCTTTGGTAGTAGATAGGTGCACTTGGATGGGGAATTCCGCTGTCTTAAGTTGTTCTCTCCTCCAAAATCAATTTTATACAACTTAATTCGGTAAAAATTTCATTTATGGACTATTCGGTTTTCGTAGTTAAGTATTTTAGAACATTCGGAATGCTTTCGCTTCGTTATCTACTGTTTGCAGGATTTTTGTATCTGGTATTCTATGTATGGAAAAGGCGTGATTTTGTGAAGTATAAGATACAGCAGAAGTTTCCTGATAATCCACACATCCTTCGCGAAATCAAATACTCCTTTTTATCACTCTCAGTTTTCTCCTTAGTGAGTCTTGTTATGTATACCTTAAGAAGGATGGGATACACCAAAGTTTATACTGATTTCAATGACCATAGTGTTGCCTACTTTCTATTCTCTGTAGTTGCTTTTATTCTCATACACGACACCTATTTTTATTTTGCACACCGGTTCATGCATTGGAAAAAAATATACCCTTATGTGCACCGGATTCATCATATGAGTACTAACCCTACTCCATGGGCTGCATTCGCCTTTCATCCACTGGAGGCGTTGATGGAGGTGGCTATAGTGCCAATACTCGTTTTTTTAATGCCACTGCATCCGTATGCTATTTTGCTTTGGGTTTTATATCAAACGGGCATGAATGTTTTAGGCCATCTAGGGTTCGAATTGTTTAAGTCAGGATTTACTACCGGGACTCTTTCTAAGTGGCACAATACATCCACTCATCATAACATGCACCATAAGTTGGTAAACTGCAATTATGGTTTGTATTTTAACTTCTGGGATAGAGTTTTAGGTACCAACCATAAAGATTACGAACGGGAGTTTGAACAGGTTAAACATCGCGCCAAACAAGCGGATAAGGAACTGGAGAACATTGGTCAAACCACCGAACTCGTCAACGGGTAGCAAACAAAGTAGCCCGGTTGGCTGTTTGGGTCTTTGGTAATTCTTTCGGACAAACTTCTTGTTATGAAATATTTAGCATTATTGTTCGTCCAAAACTAAAACAGTCTTTTGAGTATTTCTCTTACATGTCCGCTTACCTTGGAGGCAGATAGCGTGAAACAGTTTTCTGTTCAAATTCATGACTCCGTTGCTACGGTAGATGCTTTCCATTGGAATAAATTTATTCCTCATTCAAACCTGCTGATGCAGGCCGATTACCTTCGTATGCTTGAGGAAACTCAACTAGGCAACATGCGATTTAAGTATGCAATAGTGAAGCGAGATAATTTATCGGTGGGCGTTATTTATTTCCAAATTGTAAAGTTTGAAGCAGCCCAATTGATAAATTATTTTCCGGAGGGAGATACTTTCACATTAGCGAGCCTGCGTAAAATGAGTAGCGGCATCTTGTCGGCCATCAATGCCACATTGCTGGTAAGTGGTAATACTTTTATGACCGGTGAAAATGGCTTTTATTTTAAGCAGGATATAGACCTCGTTACCCGAGGTAAAATACTTCGGAAAACCATTCGTGAAATCTGCGCTTTGGACAGCACTGTTTCAGCAGTATTGTTATCCGATTTGTATATGCCTAAAACCGATTTTGATTCGGGGTTTCTGCAACAGGGATTTAGAGAGATTACTGTGGAAAGCGACATGAGTATAGCCATAAAATCCGAATGGAAATCATTTAACGATTACTTACAATCGCTTTCTTCTAAATATCGCGTTCGGGCAAAAAAGGTATATAGTCTTTG
>CAYQRR010000046.1:0-12357 GCA_964419635.1 uncultured Chitinophaga sp.
GAACTACCTGCTGAACGACAAACTAAACCTGAAACTTCCCCCATTTATCAATACAGGTACCATCGGACTTAACTTTGGTATTCAAGGCATTCAATACACAGCTACATCTACCGTGGCAGAAAACAAATCGCTGAGCAATCCTGTTTATGTGCACAGCATACCCAGCAATAACGACAATCAAGACATTGTAAGCATGGGAAGTAACGCTGCACTCATGACCGCTAAAGTGATTGAAAACAGTTTTGAGGTATTAAGCGTTCACCTGTTGGCTATTGCGGAGGCAGTGGATGCGCTCGACAAATCGGAAGAACTTTCGTGTGCCCCAAAAAAACTGTACCAGGACATCCGTAAAATTTCCGCTAAACTGCATGCAGATGTTCCCAAATACAACGAGTTGCGTGCTATTAAGAATTACCTGCAAAGCCAAGAAAGCCACTTCGCGTTCAGTTGATTCACAGATCGCCAAAACAATATACACATGAAATATGCATTAGTAACAGGAGGATCGCGTGGGATTGGCCGTGCCATTAGTATAAAACTGGCAGCGCAGGGCTATACAGTGTTGGTCAACTTTCAGCGCAACGAGTCCGAAGCCGACAAAACAATAAACACTATACTGGAAAACGGTGGTGCAGCTGAAAAACTGCAATTTGATGTTAGCGACAAGAATGATATTCAGCACAAATTGGGTAGCTGGGTAGAAGCCAACAAAGACAAAACAATAGAAGTCTTGGTGAATAACGCGGGGATTCGAAAAGACAACCTAATGGTGATGATGCCGGAAGAAGAGTGGCGCAGTGTGTTACAAACTAATTTGGACTCGTTTTATTATGTAACAAAGCTGGTGCTTCAGGGTATGCTACTCAAAAGATATGGTAGAATCGTGAATGTAGTTTCACTTTCCGGCATTAAAGGATTGCCTGGCCAAACCAACTATTCAGCCTCCAAAGCAGGGGTAATTGGAGCTACTAAGGCATTGGCACAAGAAGTTGGCCGAAGAGGAGTAACTGTTAACTGCGTGGCACCGGGATTTATAAAAACCGAAATGACCGAAGGAATTGAAGAGTCTCAATTCAGAAATATTATACCCATGCAGCGGTTTGGCGAAGCAGACGAAGTAGCGGAAGCGGTTTTGTTCTTGGCCTCCAAGGGGGCTTCCTACATTACGGGCGAAGTAATTAATGTAAACGGAGGGTTACATACTTAATCGTTTTATCCGCATTCATGAGTACTCGGAAAGTAAACATTATAGGTGCAGGCATCTCGGGACTTTCACTAGGCTGTTACCTGCAAATGAATGGTTACGAAACCCAAATTTTTGAAAAACACAATATACCGGGAGGGTTGTGCACCAGCTGGGAAAAATCGGGCTATACCTTTGATGGCTGCGCACACTGGATTTTGGGAAGCGACACCGGCAGCAACTTCTATAAAGTATGGAATGAACTCATTGACATGCAAAAAGTGCAATGGGTTAACCATGACATTCGGATGTTTATTGAAGTAAAAAACAATCGCGACAAATATGGCAGCAACACATTTCGGTTTTACACCAACCTCGACCAGCTGCAGGATTATTTGATAGATATAGCTCCGGAAGACGAGCAGGAGATTCGCGCATTTATAAAACCGATGCGCATCATTCAAAAATTTGACATGCCTCCTATTATGGATGAGTTACCGCTCATCCCGTCTATTATTCGGGGACTTAAAATGACCCGGTACGTGGAGTTTCTCTATTGGTTTTTAAAACTTATGGGACAGACCAACTACACTTTTGCCAAAAAACTGAAGAACCCGTTTTTAAAAGAAAGTTTTGAGATGCTGTATGATGGCGAAGAAGTCAACTTACTGGTCATTTATTTTCCCATGGCGAGTTTCGATAAAAAAAGTGCGGGCTATCCTTTGGGCGGTTCTCTAAAATTTGCCGAACGTTTTGAGCAGCGCTACCTGGACTTAGGCGGGAAAATCCACTACCATACACCTGTCCACAAAATACTAACCGAAAACGGAGTAGCGAAGGCCTTGGAGGTAAGGCACGGGAAAATACATCCATCCGATTTAACTATTTCCTGTGCAGATTGGTATCTCACCACCTTTGAACTATTGGAGGGCCGTTTTGTAAATAAAGCCATGCTGGACCTCAAAGAGGGTAAAAGTTTGGAAGTATTCTTTTCTGTTTTGCAAGTATCGTTCGGTATTCATAAAGACCTGTCGCATCTGCCTCACCTTACCCGTTATCCGTTGGCCCAACCGCTGATTTCGCCCGATGGAACCACCTATGACCGGATGGAGGTGCACATTTACAATTACGACCCTGCTATGGCTCCTGCAGGTATGAGCAGCGTAATTGTGAGTTTCTATACCAAAAACCGTGAATTCTGGATTGACCATCGCAAAAACAACCGAGCAGAATATCGTAGAATTAAGGCAGATTTTGCCGAAAAAGTATTACAACAACTCGACCAGCGCTTAGGCGGCATTCGGCAGTTTGTTGAAGTAACAGACGTAGCTACACCGGCAACTATCTTGCGATACACCGGCAACTGGAAGGGAAGTGCTCAGGGACTGATGGCCGGCAAAAACTTCTTGGCTCCGGTGCCCATCAAATTCAAATTTCCGGGTCTCAAAAACTTTTACTATGCCAGCCATTGGAACCGCCCAAGTGGTGGACTTCCTATTGCTATTATGAGCGGCAGACAGTTGGCTCAAATGATTTGCAAGGACGATGGAAAAAAATTTACGGTTCGAAAAGACTGGTAATTTTTTTGGTGCCTTTGGGAGAGTATTGCCTGCTTTACCATTTCCACAGATTTCTTACTGTAAGGTTGCAATCACATGTTCAAAAATGTAATATTGGCGCGCTTAAAAACTGAAATTATTCTGCGCGCATGAATCGTGTTGTTATTACCGGGATTGGCATTTACTCCACTATCGGAAAAAACCTGGATGAGGTGCGCGATTCACTCTACCATGGTAAATCCGGAATCATTTTTGACCCGGTTCGAAAAGAGTTTGGATATCGATCTGCATTAACCGGCTTCGTAGAGCCCCCGCAACTGAAAGGGCTGCTGGACAGACGGGCCCGCTTAATGCTTCCGGAGCAGGGAGAATATGCTTACATGTCCACCCTGGAGGCGTTTAAAACTGCCGGTATCGATCAGGATTATTTAGACCACCATGAAACCGGAGTTATTTTTGGGAACGACAGTACGGCACAAGCTGTTATAGAATCTACCGACATCGTTCGCGAAAAGAAGAACACCATGTTTGCCGGCAGTGGAGCTGTATTTCAAACGATGAACAGTACGGTCAATATGAACCTGGCTACTATTTTCAAACTGAAGGGAATCAACTTTACTATCAGCGCGGCCTGTGCCAGCGGCTCTCACTCTATTGGCATGGGTTATTTCCTTATCCGCCATGGGTATCAGGATAGAGTTTTATGCGGTGGAGCACAAGAATTGAATCATCTGTCTATGGGCACTTTTGATGCGCTGGCGGCATTCTCGGTTCGTGAAAACGAACCTCAAAAAGCATCGCGCCCCTTTGACCGCGACCGGGATGGCCTTATCCCCAGCGGTGGCGCGGCTACTGTTTTTATTGAATCGCTGGAATCTGCGCAAAAACGCGGAGCCAAAATACTGGGCGAATTGGTGGGGTACGGATTTTCGTCTAACGGGGGACACATCTCTAACCCAACAGTAGATGGCCCGGTTCGTTCACTCATGATGTGCTTAAACGATGCCGGTATACGGCCCGATGTAGTAGACTATATCAATGCACATGCTACTTCTACGCCACAGGGCGATGCCAGCGAAGCACAGGCCATCAATGCTGTGTTTGGCGCCTATAAACCGGAAGTAAGCAGCACGAAGTCCATGACTGGCCACGAATGTTGGATGGCAGGCGCCAGCGAAATTGTATACAGCCTGCTAATGATGCAAAACGATTTTGTAGCACCCAATATCAACTTTGAGAATCCGGACGAACATTCGGCTAAGCTGAATATTGCCACCACCGCAAAACATAAAAATATTGATGTATTCTTGTCCAACTCATTTGGCTTTGGCGGAACCAACTCCTCGCTAATAGTCAAGAAGTGGAAAAATTAAATGAATTGAACTATGAGTAACGAACAAATTATTGCAGAGATTAACCGTTTTTTGAGTGAAGAATTTGAAGTGGACGCGTCTAAAATTACGCCTGAAGCTACTTTGAAAGAAACGCTCGAACTCGATTCGTTGGATTATGTCGATTTAGTGGTGATACTGGAAGGTAACTTCGGCATCAAAGTAAAGCAAGAGGATTTTGTAGGTATCCGTACATTTCAGGATTTACACAACTACGTTATCAGCAAACAAAACACAACCGCTGCCTGATGGCGTCCTGGGAGGGAAAATCGCGCGGCACTCCGCTTGGATATAAGATATTCGTCATCGTTCTCCGATATCTTGGTATTTACCCGGCCTATTTTCAGTTGTATTTTGTAGTAGCTTATTTTTTCTTTTTCTCGCCCAAAACAACCCCCTACATTCTCTCCTTTCTTCGAAAAAAGATTGGCTATGGCTTCTTTAAATCATATGTGGGCTTATACAAAACGTATCATTTACTGGGGCAAACTCTGATTGACCGGGTTGTAGTTTCTTCCGGACTAAGCAAGAAAATTACCTCGGAATCGTTTGGCGGAGAAAATCTGCGTGAGTTAGTGGCCAGCGGTAAGGGCGGGGTATTACTGGGTTCACATATCGGCAACTACGGCATCGCTTCACAGTTTCTGCTCAATTACGATAAAGCCATCAATATTGTGGTTTACGACATTGAAGATGCTCAAATCAGAAGCTACCTGGAGGGCGTAACCGGAGGACGCAAATACAACGTGATTCTCATTAAAGATGACATGAGCCACATCTACGAAATAGGTGAAGCCTTACAACGACAAGAAATCATATGTATGACTGCCGACCGATTTATGCCCGGCAGCAGAACAGGTATTGTTCGTTTTTTTGACGAAGAGGCTCACCTGCCACTGGGTCCTTTTCAAATCATTAAAACATTTAAAGCTCCCTATACGTTTGTATACGGTGTGAAAAAGAACTTGACACACTATAATTGCTTTGCCAGGCCATACAGAACCGTGGAGCCCGGAACCACTTCTTTAGATATCATGCAGCAGTACGCCACCGACTTGGAATTAATGGCCAAAGAATACCCCGAACAATGGTTTAATTTTTACGACTTTTGGAAGAAGCCATGATACAGCCCATGAAGATCATTTCCGGAGAAGAGTTAGTTGCGCTAATCCCGCAGAAGCCTCCCTTTGTGCTGATTTCTTCGCTCTTAAAAGTGACAGAAGATAATTGCACTACTACCTTTCAAATACCGGAAAATCACGTATTGTGCTCCAATCATAAACTACAAGCGTCCGGCCTTATAGAAAACATGGCACAAACCTGCGCAGCCAAGTTAGGCTACGAGTACAATCTGCTCGGAAAACCGATGCCAATTGGTTTTATAGGAGACGTTCGCGATTTCCATTGCAGCGAACTTCCGGGTGCAGGTACACGGATAAGCACCGAGATTAAAATTGACAACCGTGTATTTGACGTTACGGTTATATCGGGCAAAGTATTTTTGGATGGTCGGGAAATTGCTTCCTGCAAAATGAAGGTTTTTGTAGAGGAGAGTAAACAATAATCATGTCGAACTTAATCTATACCCCACCTATTTTGAAAGCTACTTCCACCATTGAGGTAAGGTTTAATGAATGCGATCCGCTGGGAATTGTGTGGCATGGTAACTACGTTAAATACCTGGAAGATGGCCGCGAGGCTTTCGGCAAAAAGTATGGGCTGGACTACATGGATTTTTATATCAATGGCTACGCAACACCCATCGTACATTTGCAGCTCGATTTCAAAAAAACCATGCAATACAAAGAAATTGCGCAGGTAGAAGTCACTTACCGAAATACAGACGCTGCCAAAATCATTTTCGATTATGTTATCCGAAGTGAAACCAAAAACGAAATTGTGTGTAAAGCGACTACTATACAGGTTTTCGTTTCTAATGGAAGTATGCAATTATCCTTAGTGTGTCCGGATATTTTTACAAAGTGGAAGCAAAATAACGGAGTGTAATGAGTAGAATTCAGGTGATAGCTGACAACATTATTTCTCCGCTGGGCAAAACCACGGCAGAGAATGTTGATGCCGTTATTGCCGGGCAAACCGCTATTAGCCAAATAACTAATACACAGTTATCTCCGGATTCGTTTTATGCTTCCATGTTTACCCATGCTGAAAATACTTCATCAGAAAATCAATATACCCGACTAGAGCAATTGTGCATTCGCAGTATAAAGGATGCATTATCGGGCACCAGCGTATCGCTAAGTGATAAAGACACCCTCTTTATTCTTTCTACCACTAAGGGAAATATAGAATTGATTGAAAATGCACCACAAAACAATGCGCTCTTTGAAAAAGTATCGCTGACTTTTACTGCAAAAAAAATAGCCAAACACTTTTCGGCTCATCGTACACCTCTGGTGATTTCCAATGCCTGCATTTCAGGAGTAATGGCGCTCATTACGGCACAAAGGTTTCTGGAAGCAGGCACTTACAAACATGCTGTTGTTACCGGTGTAGATGTGCTTTCCAAATTTATCTTATCGGGATTTCAATGCTTACATGCCGTTAGCGATACTATGTGCAAACCTTTTGACAAAACCAGAAACGGAATTAATCTGGGTGAGTGCGTAGCCAGCATCGTTTTATCTTCAGCACATAGCGGCAGAGGCATCTCGATAGCAGGTGGAGCAGGTTCGGGCGATGCCAATCATATATCCGGTCCATCGCGCACCGGTCTGGAGCTTAGCCTGGCGGTAAAATCAGCGCTTAAACAAAGCTGCTTAAACCACCAGGCACTTTCCTTCATATCGGCACATGGCACTGGTACAGTTTACAACGATGAAATGGAGTCCAAAGCATTTGAAGCAGCCGGACTCAGCGAAGTGCCGGTGCATAGTTTAAAACCCCACTTTGGGCACACTCTGGGTGCCGCTGGAGTTATCGAAAGCATTATCACTTATCACTCACTATTACAGGGCATTATTTTACCGAGCTTGAATTGTGAAACGCCCGGAGTATCGGGCAATATACAGGTGAGTAAAAAACTAACCGCATCCAAAGCTTCCGCTGCGCTTAAAACAGCCTCGGGATTTGGCGGATGCAATGCAGCCATAGTCTTTGCGAAGAATTAGAATATCAAAATAGAAATAGTTATGCATACAGAAAAAGTAGACGTTTTAGTGATAGGTGCAGGACCATCAGGAACAGTTGCAGCATCCATCATAAATAAAGCGGGGTTCAAAACAAAAATTGTAGAGAAAGAACAGTTCCCTCGGTTTGTTATCGGAGAAAGTTTGTTGCCTAGATGTATGGAGCCTCTGGACGAAGCCGTATTTTTGCCGGTGCTCAAAAAACAAGGCTACCAGGAAAAATTCGGTGCCAAGTTTGTAAACCAGAATCAAGAGGTCATGGACTTTAACTTCAGCGACCAGTTTACCAAAGGATGGAACTGGACCTGGCAGGTACCTCGTAGCGATTTTGACCATGTGTTGGCAAAAGAGGTGGAACGAATGGGTGTGCCGGTTGAATACCAAACAACGGTAACCAATATCCAATTTGAAGGCACGAACTCTACCACTACAGTTACATGCAGCGATGGCAGTGAGAAAAAAATAGAAGCCCGTTTTATTGTTGATGCCTCTGGATATGGCAGAGTGATTCCGCGCTTATTCAATTTAGACAGACCTTCTAATCTGCCTCCACGCAAAACCATGTTCACACATATCCGAGACAAACGCAGAAACGATTATGTGGAGCCTAATCGTATTTTGATAGTAGACCACAAACCGGGCGTATGGGCCTGGTGCATCCCTTTTTCGAACGGCATCACATCTTGTGGCTTTGTGAGTGAACCTACTTTTTTTGATGACTTTACCGGAACACCCGAAGAACAATTGCGCAGCATCATTGCCTCTGAATGGAGTATTGCTGAACGATTTAAAGACATGGAGTTCATGTTTGAGCCCCGTGTCATTCAAGCCTGGAGTGCCACTACTGAAAAATTCTACGGCAATGGCTTTGTGCTTACCGGGAACGTTACTGAGTTTTTAGACCCTATATTTTCCTCCGGAGTTACCTTGGCAACAGTATCCTCTGCGCGTGCCGCCAACAATGTGGTTCGCTTTTTACAGGGCGAAAATCCGGATTGGGAAAAAGAATACATGGAACCCACTATGCTGGGCGTAAACGCCTTCCGCTCCTATGTGATGGCTTGGTATGATGGATCTCTGCAAAAAATCTTTTTTGCCAAAGAACGGAACAGGGAGGTGATTAATCAGATTTGTTCGGTGTTAGCCGGATATGTGTGGGACCAGGAGAATCCGTTTGTAAAAAACCACGACACCGCTATTAAGCGAATGGTTCGACTCGTAGCCGTAGGTGAAAAATTAAAGGCGATAGAGGAGAACGAAAGTTCAAATTAATGAAACAGATAAGAGTGATGCGCTATGCAGCCATCCGGAACAATCGATTGATTTCAGATAACCCAACCATGGTTTTTTCCGCTGACAATGCTGCCACATTTTTAGAAGAGGCTTACCGTTTTCTACAATTAAACTACCCGAAGTTTTACAAAATGGATAGCCTTTGCAAAACAGGTTTATTGGCATCGGAGGCTTTGTTGGCCCAATCAGATTTATTAAAAAAATATGCCCCGGGTGAGGTGGGCATCATTCTATCGACCCGGCATAGCAGCCTGGATACCGATTTAAAATATGCCGAAAGCATGAAAACAGCCTCCAGTCCTTCGCTTTTTGTTTACACTTTGCCAAATGTAGTTGCCGGTGAAATCAGTATCCGAAAAGGCCTGCAAGGGGAAACCTGCTGCTTTATTGAAGATGATTTTAATGCAACCCTACATGCCGATTATGTAGACCAACTATTGGCGCTTGGGGACGTAAAATGCTGCTTATCGGGTTGGGTAGATTTTTTTCAAAACAAAGCCGAAGCATTTTTTTATTTAGCTGAATATTCGGATAGCGAAAAATACCCGCTTCATCAATCAAGTATCTTAGACAATAAATATCAAAGTATATGGAAGAGTTAATGCAAAATCTGAAACACCAAATAGTTGAACAACTGAATTTGCAACAGGTAAAAGCAGAAGAAATAGGCAACGAGCAAAACCTTTTCGGGCCCGATGGCTTAGGTTTGGATTCCATTGACGCGCTAGAACTAATTGTGCTGATGCAGCAGAAGTATGGTCTCAAGTTAGCGAATCCTGCTGATGGCCAAAAGATATTTCAATCTGTAAAAACGATTGCTGAGTATATTACTCAAAACCAACCGAAGTAGTTTTAATGGAAATTTTTATTGCCGGAAAAGGCATAATTACTTCTATTGGCAATAATGTAACCGAGACACTCGATTCACTTAAAAAGTATAAAACCGGAGTGGGGGAAATTACCATTTTACCCACCGGATATGCCGGTAAACTACCTGCTGCTGAAGTTAAATACACCAACCAGCAGTTGTCCGAAATTTCAGGGCTGGACATTTCACATTCGCGCACTACCTTTTTGAGTTTACTGGCAGCCCGTCAAGCGATTACCGATGCAGCCATTCCAAACTTTGATAGCTACAAAACAGGGTTTATTTCCGCTAACACGGTAGGAGGCATGGATAAAACAGAAAACATTTTCAAAGAATATTTAGCCGATAGCACAACGCTTAAACTTACCGAAACAGCCTATCACGATAGTGGCGCAAGCACAGAGGTTGTAGCGGAAGTATTGGGCATCAAACACCACATCACCACCATCAGCACCGCTTGCTCTTCGTCTGCCAATGCCATTATGTATGGTGCAAGACTCATCAAAAGCCAGCAGTTAGATATTGCGGTATGTGGTGGCACCGACTCGTTTTCGAGATTTACGCTAAACGGATTCCATTCCTTAATGATTTTAGACAGCGAGCCCTGCAAACCATATGATGAAAACAGGAAAGGTTTAAATCTGGGAGAAGGTGCGGCATACATTGTACTGGTTTCAGAAAGAGTAGCTGCCACACTCGCCTCCCAACCTATGACCAAGTTGAGCGGCTATGAAAATGCGAATGATGCCTTTCATCAAACAGCCTCTTCTCCGGAGGGAAAAGGAAACTACCTGGCCATGAGTGGTGCCTTGCAAAATAGTGGACTAAAAGCAGAAGACATAAGTTATATCAACCTTCACGGCACCGGAACCAGCAACAATGACTTAAGTGAAGGTGTGGCTATCGAGCAAATTTTCGGAACCCACCTACCTCCTGTAAGCTCTACTAAACCTTTCACCGGCCACACGCTGGGGGCTTGTGCAGCGGTGGAGGCTGTGTTTTCTATTTTATGTTTAGAGAACGGCATCATTCTTCCGCATTTACGATTTACAACCAAAATGAAAGAACTCAATTTTGAGCCTTGCACGAAGTTTCTTGAAAATCAGGATGTAAAACATGTGATGAGTAACTCATTTGGCTTTGGTGGAAATTGTTCTTCGCTTATTTTTTCAAAAGTACTGGCATGACGTACATCAATGGCATTGGCTGCATTTCACCGCAAACTACCTTTCTAAACGATGAGTTTCTGAAGGAAGTAAAAGAATACGCTACCGATAAAATGTTGTGCATAGATCCTGACTACACGAAGTTTCTAGACCCTGGTGCAGTGCGTAGAATGGGGAGGTTATTAAAGTTTGGCACTACAGCCGGACTAATTGCCTTACGCGATGCAGATGTAGAGACTCCCGGAGCCATTTCCACGGCAACAGGATTTGGTCTACTGGATTTATCACAAAAATTTTTGGCCGATGTAATAGCAACCCAGGAAGGTGTGGTAAGCCCCACCTCCTTCATTTTGAGTACGCATAATACGGTTAGCTCCAACATTGCTTTGCTATGTGGTTGCCATTCCCACAATAACACCTTTTCGCAACGTGGTTTTTCTTTTGAAAGCGCTTTGACTGATGCAGCATTTATGTTACAAGAAGGCAAACAAAATGTGCTGATTGGGGCATATGATGAGGTAGGGCAATTTGCTCATGCCAAGTTCAAGCATGTGGGCGAATTGCGGCAGGAGCCATGCAGTAGTTCAGACATCTTTAGTAAAGAAAATCCCGGAGTCATAATGGGTGAAGGAGCCGCTTTCTTTGTGCTGAACAAAGAACAAAAAGCCAATTCGTATGGCGCGCTATCCGGCCACACCACTTTATTCAATCCTGAAAACGCAAACGAGTTGCGCAGTTGGATTATGGATTTCTTAACGGCTCATCAACTTCGGCTAGAAGATGTAGATGTGGCCTCACTTGGCTACTCCGGAGCAACAAAGCAAGATGCACTTACAGCAACCGTTCAAGATGTATTTAAACAATCTACCATAACCGCTTTTAAGCATCTTTGTGGAGAGTATATGACCGCATCTGCTTTTGGTTTTTGGTTAGCTTGTCAAATGATGAAAACAAACAGTATTCCCGAGGCTGTTATACTCGAAAGCAGACAACGCTCTCCACGAACTATATTAGTGTATAATTCCTATAAGCGGTATCATTCCCTCATGCTTTTTCACGCATGCTGAAATACATTTATAACAGAATTTTCTTTATAGCATTAACCATAGTAGTGGTGCTAGTGGATATCTATTACGAGGTACCAATATGGGTTTACCTTATCATTTATCTCACATATATTGGTATTTCATTTTACGGTTCTTATTTTATTCAATCCAATTTTTACGTAAAGGCTCACTGGCACGGTAATCGAAACAAAAAGGCTGTTGCACTTACCTTTGATGATGGCCCCAGCAAACAACACACCGATAAAGTACTCGAGCTATTAAGCCGAGAAAAAGTAAAAGCCTGCTTTTTTGTAATTGGTAAAAACATTCCGGGAAACGAAGATCTTCTCATGAAAATACAGGCGCAAGACCATATAGTCGGCAACCATAGTTATGAGCACAACTTTTGGTTTTCGATGAAATCAAAAGAGGCGATGATTGCGGACACGACCCGTTGCAATCAACTCGTTTTTGACATCATTGGAAAAAAAATGAAATTCTTTCGTCCGCCTTATGGAGTAACCAACCCCTGGATTGGCAAAGTTGTGCGCCATGCAAATTTTTCGTGTATTGGATGGAGCATAAGAACCTATGACACTACTGCCAAAAGTAAAGAGGCCGTAGTACGGAAAGCGCTTACCGGATTAAAAAACGGTGATATCATCTTGCTCCACGATTGGGCCCCTTTCACGATTGATGCTT
>CAYQRR010000047.1:0-11771 GCA_964419635.1 uncultured Chitinophaga sp.
CAGTAATACTTGAGTTGCTTTTTTCATGATTTTAGGTTTTAGAAATTGTAAAATAGAAATTAGAACAAGAAAACTAATGGATTTGTTCCCGGAGGCACTTAAGCAAAAAGCTGTATGCTTTAGATAAAACCACACTATAGGATTTCCCTTCAAATTGCTCCATTTCGTTTGTAGCCTTGTCGGTAAGTATGAGTTTAAATTGTTCGTCCATATCAAGGTCAAGTGAAACAGTATATTTCTGCAAGAGAATTTTGAGTTTGGTAGAATTGCGCATCCGCGTAATAGTAAAACCCCGTTCCCAATCGGAGGAGTTTGCTGAAATATATTTTTCAACACCCCCATAATCTTAGCGACCAAATCGTACTTTAGTTATTCTAATCCTTTAGCACATGCGTAAAATCTCGGTCTTTTTCTTTCTGTTGGCTGCGGCTTTGTCCTCTTGCAACAAAAACAAGGTAAACCTAATAGACACGAATGCTCAAAATGAAATTCCAAGTTTAGGGAACCTGACTTTTACTTTTGATAAGAACCTGTGTCCGGATTCTCTTTTAAATTATTGGGACAGCACTGAATACATCATTTTTGAACCAAAAATCCAAGGCCGTTTTCGTTGGCAGAGTGCCAGCGAACTGGTGTTTTCTCCCGAATATGAATTGCCTCCTGCTACTACATTTAAAGCCAGAATAACGAAGGAGATATTGCGATACTCCAAATTTACTTTAGGTAAGTGTCAGATAAAAGACTTTTACACTCCTCATGTCCGACTCGAAAACATCTTTGCCATGTGGAATATTGCTGAGGGTTCTTCTTCCACTGCCTTTCCTCAAATTGATTTACAATTCAATTATCCTGTAAGCCCATCACAACTAAAAGAACTGCTGTCTGTGGAAATGGATGGCGAAAGAAAAGATATCAGTATTCAAACCACGGAGCCTGCTTCAAAGATTTCTATTACAGTTATGAACTTAAAAATGGAGGATAGAGACCTGACGGGAAAAATAAAGATTGCCAAGGGGCTTATACCACAAGGCGGAAATATTGGCACTTCGCAAGAAATAGAAAATGCCTTTAGTTTAATATCCCCTTTTACGCTCAGTATACTCCATTTGGAAGCTGACCATGACGGTGCCTTGGGAACCGTTAAAATATTTACCAGTCAGCCGGTAAATACAGACCATCTTAATGACTACATATCCATTAGTCCATCGGTGAATTTAAAAACCGAAATGGCCAGCGATGGCATTATACTTACCTCGGAAGAATTCGATGTTTCCAAATCGTATTCGCTGATTCTCAAGAAGGGATTACGTGGAAAAATCGGAGGAGTATTAAAGGAAGAATACAACAACACCGTGGTGTTTGGGCAACTTCAGCCTAGAATAAATTTCGTTCATCGCAAGGGGGTGTATGTAAGTGCCAAAGGTTCCAAAAACGTGGAAGTACTCATTAACTCTATTCCTAAAGTAAAAGTGATTGTGTCGAAGATTTATGAAAGTAATTTATTGTATGCCCAAAGCCATGGCTATTATCCGAACGACAATGGGTATAATGATTATGAATACGGGGAAGATTACTACGGTAACTATGGAAGTGAAGGAGTGTATGGCGATGTGATATACGAGCAAATAATAGATACGAAAACATTAGCGAAACGAGGTAGCAGTCGATTATTCAAATTTAACATTGAAGACAAACTGAAAGATTACAAGGGCATTTATCACATTAAAATAAGAAGCACCGAAGATTATTGGCTGGAGGATTCGCGCTTTATATCTCTGAGCGATATAGGACTCATTGCTAAACAAACCGAAGACAAAGTATGGGTATTTGCCAATAGCATTCAGTCGGCAAGTGCCATAAGTGGTGTAAGCATAAACGTGGTGGGTAACAACAACCAGCAAATTGGAAGTGGAATTACCAATAGTGAAGGCGTGGCAGAAATTGATTTGAAACGAAAAGATTTTGATGGCTTTAAAGCGGCCATGATTATTGCCAAGAACGGTGACGATTTTAATTACCTGCCGTTCCGGTCCACGCGAGTAAACACCTCCCGGTTTGATGTGGGCGGTAAACGAAGCAATAGTACCGGATTAGATGCATTTGTATACACTGAACGGGATATTTATCGTCCGGGCGAAAAAATAAACTTCAGTGTGGTAGTTCGTGACATGAAATGGAAAAAACCGGGTGAGGTTCCATTGAAACTGAAATTCCTGCTCCCCAATGGAAAAGAATTGAAAAGCATACGAAAGACGTTAAACGAGGAGGGCTCACTGGAAACACAAATTGAGTTATCTCCCGCAGCAGTCACCGGGAACTATACGCTGGAGGTGTATAATGGCAATGATGTAATGCTAACATCCGCCAATGTGCATGTGGAAGAGTTTATGCCCGACCGCATCAAGCTAACTACCACCCTTGACAAAAAATTTCTGAAACCCGGTGAAACAGCTAATCTCTCCCTGAATGCGGTTAACTTCTTTGGCCCTCCGGCTGCCAATAGAAAGTATGAGGTTGAAGTACAGGTAAAAGGAAAAGGGTTTTCGCCCGAAAAATATTCCCGATTTGATTTTTGGCTCACCGACCGAAATTCTGATTTTGAATCCACGCTCTCTTCCGGCACTACGGATGAAAATGGGAATGCCACAGTTGCTTACACCACTGATATCAACTACCAGAACAGAGGCGTGTTGCAAGCGGATTTCTTCAGCACCGTTTTTGATGAAACCGGAAGACCCGTTAATCGCAAAAACTCTATCGACATCTTTACACAAGATGTATTTTACGGACTCGGCAATGATGGCTACTACTACTATGGCCTAAACCAAAAAATCGCATTCCCCATCATTGCACTCAATAAAGATGAGCAAGTACTGAGCAATGTGCAGGCACATATTCAGGTAATAAAACACGACTACAAAACGGTATTGAGTCGCTACAACGAATATTTCAGATATGAAAGCCAACGCGATGACAAAACACTGGTAGACCAAAATGTGCTCATCAACGGGGAGCAAACGGTATTTAGTTATGTACCCCGCACACCCGGAGAATACGAAATTAGAATTAGCAAACCCGGCACCAATACTTTTGTCAGCAACCACTTTTACAGCTATGGCTACATGAGTGGAAATTATGGAAATTTTGAGGTGGACAACGAGGGGCAAATAGATATTGCACCCGATAAAAAAGAATATAGCACCGGTGACAAATGTAAAGTGCTTTTCAAAACTCCATTTAATGGCAAAATGCTGGTAACGTTGGAAAACAACCAGGTAGTTTCGCATCAATATGTTACGGTTGAAGGTCGTGCGGCTTCAGTGGAACTCAACATATCGGCACAGCACTTGCCAAACGCCTACATCACAGCAACGCTCATTAAACCACACGCAGAAAGTGATATGCCGCTTACGGTTGCGCATGGATTTAAATCCATAAGCGTGTTAGACCAAGCGCGCAAAATGCCGATACTGATTACTGCTGAGAAAAGTGTTCGCTCTCGCAGCCACCAGAAAGTAAGTATTAAAGCTGCGCCAAATTCAAAAGTAACAGTGGCAGTGGTGGATGAAGGTATCTTGCAGATTACAAATTATAAAACACCGGATCCATTTGGATTCTTTTATGCGAAACGTGCTTTGGAGGTAAATTCCTACGATTTGTATCCGTTGTTATTTCCGGAACTGGGATCCATGCTTTCCAGTACCGGTGGAGATGGATTTGATATGAGCAAGCGTACCAACCCCTTACAAAACAAACGAGTGAAATTGGTTTCCTACTGGAGCGGTATAATGGATGCATCCGGAAGCGGAAATACGGAATTCGAGTTTGATGTGCCTCAGTTTAGCGGCCAATTAAGAATAATGGCCGTAGCTTACAAGAATGAGTCTTTTGGCAACGCTGAGGTGAACATGACAGTAGCTGACCCCATAGTTATAAGCACCGCTCTCCCTCGTTTTCTATCACCGAAAGACACTGTATTGATGCCTGTTACGCTGTCTAATACCACTAAAAACACAACGAATGCAATGGCCGGATTAAAAATTTCAGGTCCTTTGAAAATAGTGGGTGCCAGCCAACAAAGTGTAAATCTGAAAGCCGGAAGTGAAACAAAAATAGACTTCAAAATTGTGGCAGATGCAAGAGCCGATATCGGTAAAGTAACAGTAGAAGTAAATGCCCTGAGTCAAAAATTCATTGAAGAGACTGACATTACAGTTCGTCCGGCTGCCTCCGTTCAAAAAATATCGGAAGCGGGCGCAATAACAGGAGGCTCTACCAGACACATTGAGATAGGGAATAATACTTTTATCCCTTCCTCAGCCGATTATCAGTTAATTGTTTCAAAGAATCCGGCCCTCGAAATTGCCGACCAGATATATCAGCTAATCGGCTACCCATATGGATGCACCGAACAAACAATCAGCAAGGCATTTCCGCAATTATATTTTGCTGATTTGTCAGAATCCATGAAGTTGGACAAAGGGGTGAAAGTGAATGCCAATTACAATGTGCAGGAGGCCATCCGAAAAATCAAAATGCGACAGTTGTACAATGGGGCCATCACCTTATGGGACCACGAAGGAAGTGAGAACTGGTGGGCGAGCGCGTATGCTGCACATTTCCTGCTGGAGGCCCAAAAAGCGGGCTTCGATGTAGAGGCCGGTCTGCTAGACAACATTTATAAATACTTAAACGCCAAGTTAAAAAACAAGGAGTTTGTCACTTACTACTACAATCAGAATTTGAAGAAACAAATTGCCCCTAAGGAAGTGGCATATTCTCTTTACGTTCTGGCACTAGCCGGAAAGCCGCAAATTTCCACCATGAACTACTACAAACAAAACAACACCTTGTTGGCATTGGATAGTAAATATTTGCTGAGTGCTGCATTTGCTTTAGCGGGCGACAAATCAAAATACAAAGAGCTCCTTCCTACTTCATTTAGCGGAGAAACCGCACTGAAAGAAAGTGGCGGCAGTTTCTGTAGTGATGTGCGTGATGAAGGAGTAGCATTGGCGGCTATAATGGAAGTGGAGCCCGGAAATACGCAGGTGGGCACGATGGCCAGGCACTTGAGCCGGGAAATAAAAAACCGCGCTTACTTGAGCACGCAGGAAAGGGCATTTGCTTTTATCGCGCTTGGGAAATTGGCAAGACAAGCCAACAATGCATCGGTAAGTGCTGTGATAAAAGTCAATGGAAAAGAAATAGGCAAGACAGACGGAAGCACGCTGCGCTTGAGCTCAAAACAACTAGGGAATGGCAATGTAGATGTGCAAGTAGCCGGAGAGGGAAAAATGTACTACTTCTGGCAAGCCGAAGGAATTCGGCAGGATGGCAATGTTCCAGATGAGGATAGCTACCTAAAGGTGCGCAGGAGATTTTATCAACGAAACGGTTCCCTGATTACAAATGGCGAGTTCAATCAAAACGATTTGATTATTGTGGGCATTACTTTAGAAAAATCCTACAATGGCACAATAGAAAACATAGTTGTCACCGATATGCTGCCGGCCGGTTTTGAAATTGAAAATTCGCGATTGAAAGAATTGCCCGATGCGACCTGGATTAAAAACGAAAGCTATCCTGAACATACCGACATACGCGATGACCGCATTCATTTTTTCACCTCTTTGAGTTCTTCTTCCAAAACATTCTACTACTCAGTAAGAGCTGTAAGTACCGGGAATTTTGTGCTGGGGCCGGTGATGGCAGATGCCATGTATCAAGGAGAATATCACTCCTACCATGGGGCCGGAAAAGTAGTGGTTAAGTAACTTAACATGTGTGCATAGGCAAAATGGCTTATGCCCGTTTTATTTTGGCCATATAAAAACCATCGAAACCGGTGGTGGAAGGAGAAATTCTACGGTCTTCTACTAAAATAAATTGTCCGGGATTTCGGTCCAGAAATTTTTGAATTTGCCATTCGTTTTCGGAAGGTAAAATACTGCAAGTGGAATACACCATTAAGCCATCGCGATGCAGCATTTTGGCGTATTCGTCTAAAATTTGTGCTTGCGTTTCCAATAATTCATCTATGAACCTTTTCGTAAGTGTCCATTTGGCATCCGGCTTTCTACGAAGCACACCCGTGCCGGAACATGGCACATCTATCAGTATTCTATCTGCAAAGCCTTGCAGCAAAACCTGGTGGCTTCGGTTCAACTCGGAGCTGAGCATGGGCTTAAGGATGGTGCACCCGGCACGAGCCGCACGCAACTTTAACTGGGCCAACTTGTGTTCGTTTACATCCACCGCCAATATTTCTCCTTCATTGTGCATCAAAGCCGCTAAATGAAGCGTTTTGCCACCGGCACCGGCACAGCCATCTATTACATTCATTCCCGGTTCCGGTTCCAGAAAGGGTGCTACTAATTGTGATGACACGTCCTGAATTTCAAACAACCCGTTTTTGTATGCGGGGTTTGTTCTAAAGTTCTTCCGTGTTTGAATAATCAGCGCATCAGGAGCCACTTCACTTTCTGAAAACGAAATTTGATCCGCAGCAAAAAGTGTTTCAATGACCTGCTTATTTGATTTTAAGGTATTTACCCGCACACTGAATCGCGCTTGCGTGTTGAGCGCCTTAATTTCCGCCTCCCAATTTTTGCCCAATTCGTTTCTCCCGAGTTTATCCAACCAATCAGGAATAGATTCGCGAATACAAAATGGTATAGAATCGGCCTGATACCTGGTTTTAATTTCATCAGGTTTTAATTCAGCAAACTCTGACCAATCCGGTAAGTCTACCTGCTCTATTACCAATTTAGCGCCCATTAAACGCCACAGCGCATTTTCACCCCATGCTTCTTCCTGTATAAGATATTCCAACCATCGTTTGTATCGAATGATGTAATAAGCGTTATCGGCAATAAAATTTCGGTCGCGCGCGCCCCAGGATTTGTTGGACTGTAACAGATGACTGATGGTGAGGTCGGCTTGCTTCTTTTCCAGCAATACATCACGCAATGATTGAACGACAGCCTGACATAGATTACGATGTAACTTCAAAGTTTGATTTTTCAATTTCAATAAGCGATAGAAAACCTGGAATAGTGTCTTTGTGTTCCATCCTTTACGAGCAACACATACATTCCGGACGAGAACTGCGAGGTATGAACGATAAATGTATTGTCAACTAAAGCGGATTCAAATAGAACTTGACGGCCCGTTAAGTCATATACCTCCAAAGTCGGTTGAGCCGAAACAATGTTTCCCAGTTCTACAAACACGATTTCTTTTGCGGGATTTGGATATACTTTTATGTCGCTGGGAATATCTGAAGGAGCAACGGAAATAACCACGCTGGTATCCAGTAAAGTGTCGGAATATAGCAACAAGCCTCCGCGAGAGTTCCCCACCAAATAATCCAGCTTTCCATCTGCATTAATATCGGCTATGGAGATGGTGCTTTCGCTGCCAATATCTTCGCCAATAAAATTGCTGTCTATCATGGCAAATGTACCCGACCGCAACTTAGTAGAATCTACCGCGAAGCGATAAACCCATCCTCGGTTGGAGCCAACATATAACTCCGCATTTCCGAAATCATCCTTCCGCACAAATGGAATACTGTAACCTTCAGTGAAACCGGGAACCGTAACCGTCAGAGCACCAAAAAATGTATTCGCAGAATCCTGATGAAACTGTGGCGCAGTCGGGGTTCCAAAATTCCAGTAATAAGTCAACTTACCATCTTTGCGCCCTACTATCAAATCGTTTAGCGAATCGTTATTTACATCATAGATAAAAGGAGCACTAAACTGACCGGCATCCAGACCAAAAAATTGCGGTGTTGTCATGCTTGGGAAGCTGGCACTGGAAAGCCCCGAGTTTTTAAAAAAATGAAGGTAGCCCTGCAACTCTCCGGTTACCATATCCGGTAGGTTATCGCCATCCAAATCGCCAAAAGCCGGGTGCAAGGCCACTAAATTAAAACTGCTAAAGTTGTTATAGTTTTCCGACAGTAATTTGAAAACTGGAGCTGTGGCAGTTCCTGTGTTTTCATACACCGCCAAAGTGGATTTGAATGGTTGGTATTCCTGATAGTAACCATAGTTCCCTACTACAATATCGGATAAGCCATCATAGTTAAAATCAAAAAAGTAAGGCTTGGAGTCTGTTCCAAAATCCAGAATATCCTTGACCAGGAATGAATCAGTTTGGTAACTCCATCCGCATGCTGAATTCACATTTTTATAGAGCAATACATTATCAATATCTATTCCCACCCGTGCGTTGGGCGACACCAGCAAATCTTTATTACCATCATTATCGGCATCGATGGCATAAGCAGCAGGAAAAACGGGAACATTCACCGGTTTATTGCAGGATGGAAAGGTGGAATCGGACGAGCAGGCATTGGCAAATGCACTATCGCCACAGTTTTGAACATACACCAAAGAATTGAAAGAAATATCTCCGATAAGCAAATCTACATCGTGATCGTTGTCCGCATCAAAATCAAAAAGAGTGGACCCTACGTGTCTGGCTCCTTCGGCTACGGAAGCATGCCCCTCTCCCTTGCAACTTATATTCAAGTTAATCGCATTGGTGAGTGAATTCTCTGTAAAATTCCCCCAACAAAGACTTCCGTCTTTATACTGAAATGAATCTATATCAAATGAACCTGTGCCGGCATTCTCCACCGTTTGGTTTTCATAATATTCTACGGCCGAGCCAAATATGCCAAAGGTGAGCACATCGATATCTCCATCGCGATTCACATCGGTAAAAACAGGAATATCATCCACATTAGTCCAAATATTTACATGATATGTTCCGTCAAAATAGGTAATCAAATCTTTCACCAGATTAAAAGCAAGCGTTCCGTTTTGCAGACTTCCTTTAAAAACTCGGGTGCCGGTGTTGGTATGCGTAAAAATGTCGGCCACTCCATCGTTGTTATAATCACGAATCAAGGCCCATGATTTTAAATCAGATGGGAATAGCTTTTCGTATCGTGGAGCATAAGTATAAGCCGTATCGCCCGGTGAGCCATTATTTAAAAAAGTAAGCACCTTATCCCCTACTCTATCAAAGACGAATAAATCGGGGAGATTATCTCCATTCAGGTTGATTTCTGAAAACTGAGGCGAGTTAAGCCCTCCTGTCCAGGGCATTTTGAGCACAGAACCTTTTCGCTCAACCGGAAAATTAATTACTCGGTATTTAGGCGATTGGGCAGACAGTTGTGCAGATAGCAACACAAACAGAACAGGAAAAATCTTATGCATCATGCGAAGTAATAATATTTAGATGAAGATGTGATTGTTACATGAAAAGTTGTTCATTGCAATTAGGCTTCTATTTTTGGATTCATAAGCAACGAAAATGCCCAATACGCAATATCTGGAACAATACCGGAACAACCGACAAATTACTGACCCAAAGTTTTTGAAACTGGTTAACAATCCGGTTCTATTCAACCTCTTTCTGATGACTAAACTGCCCAGCGCATTTATATGCGGGCTCAGGGTAAAATCGACCACAGCCGAAAAATGCGAAATTACCGTTCCCTACCGCTGGCTCAATCAAAATCCCTTTCGCTCAACTTATTTTGCCGTGTTATCGATGGCCGCAGAAATGAGTACGGGCATGTTGGCGCTTATGGCTACGCAAGACTCCAAACCATCGGTGAGCATGCTGGTTACACACCTGGAGGCCGACTTTGTAAAAAAAGCAACGGGACTTACCACCTTTACCTGCACCGAAGGAAAGGCCATCAACGAATGCGTGGAGAGAGCGGTATTGACTGGTGAAAACCAAAGCATCACCACCACCAGCATTGGCACCTCGCAAAGCGGTGAAATAGAAGCGAAATTCAAAATTGAATGGAGTTTCAAAATGCGCACACCGAAACCGTAACCACCCCACCCCAAAAAAAATCAATGGACATGGAGTTTATAAAAGTAAACCCGCAGATAGAGAAACACATTGCGCTCATAGAACTACACCGGCCCAAGGAACTGAATGCACTGAACCGACAGTTGATGATAGAGGTTCGCGATGCTTTACGAGCACTGGACGATGACGATCAAGTGCGGGTGATTATACTCACCGGAGGAGAAAAAGTGTTTGCAGCGGGTGCCGATATAAAGCAGATGGCGAATGCCACCGCTATCGACATGTATAACATAGACCAGTTTAGCACCTGGGACCAAATCAAAAAAACCAAGAAGCCGATTATTGCTGCTGTAAGTGGTTTTGCGCTGGGTGGCGGCTGCGAGCTAGCCATGACTTGTGATATGATAATAGCCTCCGATACCGCAAAATTTGGTCAACCGGAAATAAAGATAGGCACCATGCCGGGAGCAGGAGGCACACAGCGCCTGACCCGAGCCATTGGCAAGGTGAGAGCCATGGAAATGGTACTCACCGGCAAATTTATTTCCGCTGCAGAGGCGCTTCAATTTGGGCTGATTAACAAGATTGTTCCGGCAGAGCTGATGCTGTTTGAAACATTGCGTTTTGCGGCCGAAATAGCCAAGCTATCGCCCGTAGCGGTGAAGTTGGCTAAGGAGTCTGTAAATAATGCATTTAATGCTACCCTGGATGAGGGCCTCATTTTTGAACGGAAAAATTTCTATCTCACTTTTGCCAGCGAAGACCAGAAAGAAGGCATGGCTGCTTTTGTAGAAAAAAGAACCCCTGATTTTAAGGGGAAATAAGCTGAAAACTAAAAGGCCTTCCGCTCTCGCGAAAGGCCTTCAGCTTAACCCTTAAAAAACTAAACTATTACTAAGAAGCAATACCGTTTAGTTTGGTTGCATTGACCCAAATATTTTTCGGATAAAGTCATTTTCGAATTTTCCGGATGGGTCCCAAGCGGACCGCAAAGCGCAGAATTTGTCGAACTCCGGATACTGCGCCCTGAGATAATCGGCAGGTACCGTAAACTCCTTACCCCAGTGCGGACGACCGTTAAATTTTGTTGCCAAGTCTTCAAAATCCTGCATCAGTTCCTTCCACCCGAAATTATCGGCATTGTAGCACCCTACCCACACAGAATCTCTTCCATAACATGGACTCAGTGCATAGGAATCCGCTTTGGTAAATCTGATTTCCTGTATGAAATTGAACCGATGTGGCGAATCATTCATCCGACTTTTATAAGCGGATAAAAATGCAACTGCCTCTTTCACATCAAAACTCCATTCCATTTCCCGGTGCAAAGGAGGTTCCGGTACATTGAAAACCTTATAGCTTTTTTCTATCCGGTTTATCGGTTTAATAAAGTTCTGCAACAGCAGATGGTTTATGGTTTTCCGCCAATCGCGGTGAAGCGTTCCCAATTTAAGGAACAAGCGGTACGCATACACCGAAATAAACTCGTCCATAAACCACTGTCTGAACCGCGAATCGTTAGCCGTTTCCGAGGTGCGATTATGTTTGTACAAAATCATTTTATCGGTATGTGGGAACCACCACATTTTGAAATGATCCGTATTCTGCAAAAGGGTTTCCATTTGCTCCAATGCCAGATGGAAGTCCAGTAATTCTACCGTTTCATGTAGGCGAAAGGCGGGAACTATGTTAAACGTTAATTCAGAAATAATGCCCAAAGCCCCCAGATTGACCAAACATAAGTCAAACAGCTCGCGATGCAGTTCTTTGTGTATCACTTGCAGGGTGCCATCCGCTTTGATGATAGACAGTTGCTCTACCTGTGAACCCAGAATCTGATAATTTTTCCCACTTCCGTGCGTGCCCGTGCTGATGGCCCCTGCCACCGATTGTTTAGAAATGGACCCCAGATTGGTAAGCGC
>CAYQRR010000047.1:11781-12171 GCA_964419635.1 uncultured Chitinophaga sp.
ACCCTTACTATCGAGGTATTCGTTAAGCTGCCACAACTTGATGCCCGGCTGAACACGAACTTTCATTTTTACTGTATCTAACTCCAATACCTGATTAAACCTATCGAGGTTTATCAAAGTGTGGTTGCTCAGGCAAATAGACGACCAAGAATGTCCGCTGCCCACTATTCTTACTTTATCTGCTTTAGCTATGATTGACTGAATTTCGTTCACCGACTCCGGCTGAAAGAAATGAGCCGCGGTACAACTTTCGTTCTGCGCCCAGTTAATAAAGCGATACGGATGTTTCGCATTCATGTTCGGAAAATAGGAATGGTTTACAATTACAAATAAAAAATCCCTGCCTATTCCGGCAGGGATTTCAAAATCTGTTTAGCTGTTCCGTTTATT
>CAYQRR010000048.1:0-12104 GCA_964419635.1 uncultured Chitinophaga sp.
ATACGATGGCTTTTGTTTTATTCAGCATTGTATTTCATGAATCGTATTACTGATTTTTTTCTTTCCGGATTTGAGCAAGCTCCGCATTTTGAAAAACGGAAAGCAGCCTATCTTTTTTACATTCTTTTTACCTCACTGGCCTTTGTTGTTTTAGTACTGCTTGGGCACCTTTTCTTTGGGTTTGACAAGTTCTATATTCTTGGAAACCTGGTTGGCTTAGCCGGTGTGATTCACGCGTTTTATCTTTTTAAACAAAAGCGAATAGAACTATCGGGGCATATACTGGCTTGCGCGGCAATTTCTATGGTTATCTTACACAATATCGTGCGCGATATGTTTGTATTTGATCCCGCCATGCGTTATCGCATTTATATCAACATGGTTGCTTTGTTTGGCATCTATCTCATTGTGATTTCTTTTTTTAGAGAGAAGAGGCTGGTCTTTATTTATGGAGTGGTGTTTGAGTTACTAATCCTGCTTCACTCGCTTGTTATTTATGAAAAGCTGAAAGACATTCCGGTCATTAGTTCTTATGTGATTCAGCACACCATTACAGCGGTTACTGGTATAGCAGCGGCTGGTTTTATCAGCACGTGGCTGCTGGGGTATATGGAAGCGCTGTTCCAACAGAATATTGAGGATTCTGAAAAAATAATTCAGCAGAATGAAACCTTGGAGAGATTGGTAGAGAAAAGAACCAAAGCGCTTAAAACCTCTAATGAAAATTTACAAGAATTTGCCTACATCGTTTCTCATGATTTAAAAGAACCCCTCCGTACTATTTCAGGATTTGTAACGCTGATTCGAAAAGAGTTAGATAAAACAGATTTGAACCGTAATCAAGTAGATGATTATGTCCGCTATGTATTACGAGGTACTCACCAAATGGAAGACTTAATCAGTGATATTTTAACCTATAGTCAGCTGAATGTGGCAGAAAGGAAATCGGAGGTGGTGGATTTAAACATGGTCGTTAACGAAGTGCTCAATAATTTGAGTTTTGTTGTCAAGGAGAATAATGCATCCATAAGTCTTATTGATTTGCCCCGCGTGGCAGGCGATAAAAGGCTGTTCATTCAGTTGTTTCAGAACTTACTCTCCAATGCTATCAAGTATCGCAGCGAAGATCGGCCTCTTCATATTCAATTTATCGTAGTGAAACAGGGAGATTTTGTGAAAATAGGTGTACAGGATAATGGAATCGGCATCCCTGAAAAATACTTTGAAACCATCTTTCAGGCTTTTAAGCGTTTGCACAGTAAAGTTAAGTATGAAGGCACCGGCATTGGACTGGCTATCTGCAAAAAAATTGTAGAACTACATGGAGGCCAAATCTGGATTGAAAGCAAGGAGAGCGAGGGGAGTGTCTTTTATTTCACACTTCCTTCTATTGTTCAGGTTATTTAAACTTCCTGAATTTGAATGCCGTATTTAGTTTCGGCATGTACCCACATCACCATTTTATAAATTACATAGGAAATAAGCGGAGCAAAAAATACATCCATGCTGTAATGTACGTGCTGACACATAATCATACCACCCACGGCTACGATACAAAAAGCCGCATAGCGTTTCAGCCAGGTGAACCGGGCAATCAACATCAGCATAGTTAAAGCCGATACATGTCCCGAAAAAAACAGGTCTTTGGTTACAAATACATCCGGGGTGTGTAGAAAAAGTGAAGCCATGGGGTCATCGAGAGGAATCATATCGCGTGGTGCTTCCAATGGAATAAGAAAGATGGCAACGGTTCGTGCTATAATGACTACCGAAAACATTTGCAATCCTTTCAAAAGCCGCTCTGGCAGCCCAAGTGTGAAGAGAAAAACCAACAGAATGCAGCTGTACTCCAATACAAAAATGGGAGTCGAGAAGTCTTGAGGCGGAAGCAAATTCAATAGCACATCATTTACTTGTGTGCCGGAGCGTCCTTGCCAAAGGCGGAGGTAGTAGAAGTTAAGCAGGTGTGCCGCCACAAATCCTAAGATAGTGAGCACAAACTGATTCTTGAATGCATTGCTCGACCAAGCACTCCTCCAATTGGGGGCAATATTTTTATAGTAGTGAACTAGCATCGGTTGCAACAAATCTAACTTAGCATTTAAGATTCACCAAATTTATTTCGTGCCCGAAATTATAGATGTCTGGTCTTGCATCTTACCTCTTTTATAGGCATATTTTAAAGCGCAAAACATGGTAACATCATAAATGAAATGAGCGGAGATAGCGGCAAACAAACCAAAGAAACGAAACAAATATCCAAAGCCCGCACTCACTACAATCAGAAATAAGCCATATATCGACAAGTTAAAGTTGGACGGATTAATGTAGCCGTGCAAGAGCACAAAAACCATTGCAGCGGGCCAAATGCCCACGATGGGTTGTAGTCCGGCCCGAAATAGTATTTCCTCCCCCACGCTGGCACAAAATGAGAAGAACAAAATATTGATAAATGAAGGATTGATGTCACCAATGGTGCTTTCAAAAAAGCCGCGCACATTTCTAAACCGCTTAATTTGAATCAGTATAATCGCTAACACGGCCGCAAAACTGCCATAAAACAATCCCGCGGCTACCTGTAAATAATAGACTTTGTGTCCCACATGGTGATAATGAGGTTCATAACCGAGCAATACCGATTTGATACTTCGCCCCTGAAAATACTCAATCAGCAAAGCACCAATGGCACTCATACCGAAGAGGGTAAGCCAGCTGAGGTATTGTAATCGTTTTTTATCGGGGCCAATCAAGGGACAATGCTTTTATGCTTGAAATTTGAAAGCCAACGAATTGTGCCGGTTCCGTTTACTATCCTTTCAAAAATACTAATCTTGCTCTTTCAAAAAATAGTTCATGGAAGAACAGAAAGTGACTCCTATCAGCCGTTTGGGCGAATTTGGTTTAATTGATCATTTAACAAGAGATTTTCCCCTGCAGCATGCTACTTCGGTAAAGGGTATTGGAGATGATGCTGCCGTACTCGATTATGGAAATAAGAAAACGGTATTGACAACCGATTTATTGATTGAAGGCATACACTTCGACATGATGTATACTCCGCTCCGGCACTTGGGCTATAAAGCAGTGGTGGTCAACGTCAGCGATATTTATGCCATGAATGCGACACCCCGGCAGATAACTATTTCGTTGGGTATATCGTCCAAATATTCGGTGGAGGAACTCGATGAGTTGTATGAGGGCGTAAGGCTTGCCTGCAAAATCTATGGGGTGGATTTGATTGGTGGCGACACCACCTCTTCGCTACACGGCTTGGTTATATCGGTGACTGCGGTGGGTGAAGCGGATGCCGAAGCCTTGGTGTACAGGAACGGAGCCAAGCCGGGCGATTTAATTTGTGTATCGGGCGATTTAGGAGCAGCCTATCTTGGTCTTCAGATATTGGAACGCGAGAAAAGAATTTATATGGAACATCCGGGCGTGCAGCCCGAGTTGAATGATGCACAATATTTAATCAGCCGACAACTGAAGCCGGAAGCCCGAAAAGATGTAATCCGGTTCTTTAAAGAGGTTGATTTAAAGCCGACTGCCATGATGGACCTCAGCGATGGTCTCAGCAGCGATATACTACACATCTGCAAACAGAGTGGTGTTGGTTGCAATATTAATGAGTCTGCTGTACCGGTTAGCGAAGATGCTTATCAAACGGCCTTAAGTTTTAACCTGGATCCTATCACCTGTGCGCTTAACGGGGGGGAAGATTACGAATTGCTTTTTACGATAGATGAACAGGACGAAACAAAGATTTCGGCTGAGGAAGCATTCACTATCATTGGCCAGATAACGGAGCAGGACAATGGATGTTTTCTAGTCACTAAATCGGGCAACCGTCATGCCCTTAAAGCACAAGGATGGGTGCATTTTTAGTGCGATAAAGTTTCCAGCAGCTTTTTCTTTCTGGTCGCCACATCATAATTTTCAGCAATACGTTTTCTGGCTTTTTTGCCTAGCGAAGCGCTATCGGCTGCTAATGCAATATTGATTAGATCGATGAGTTCTTCCATACTCCTGTGGCGAAGAATGAATCCGCTATCCCCAATAATTTCGGGTATAGAAAAAACCGATGAGCCCACCGGCACACATTCACAGAGCATTGCTTCGCAAAGTGAGTTAGGAAAACCTTCGGCCATTGATAATTGTAAATAAAATTCAAATTCGCTGTATACCCGGCTTAGTTCACTGTTTTTTGCCGGAGGTAGAATTTTTACATTATCTGACTTTGTTTGAATCAGCGAAGCATCGGGCACGCCAAGTATGGCGAATTCGCAATCCGGGAAATGAGGCGCTACGTTCACAATCAAGTCAATGCCCTTTAGTTGATACTGAAATGGAAATCCCCAGCCTCCACTCACCGTTATAAACGTTTTTTTTCGCTTGGGATGAATACATTTCCATTGCTCCGCATCATAGCCGTTGAATATTTCCGTGTAGGGTGTTTGCAGGTTTTGGATGTTGGCATAGATGCCCTGTTTATCTGGCTCTTCCATGTCATATTCATAATCGCATAGCATGAGCGACTTGTGCTTGGGAAGTATACGCGTGCATAACCGATAGCTCCATTCGGTAAACAGGCGCAGTAAGCGTTTTTGAAAATTACCATAACCAATAACCGGAAAATTATGCGCATCGGTGCCTCCCACCACGATGAAACATTTTTTGCCAGACAGTCTGGCAAACAGCGCGGGAAGCAAGGCGTGATACCCGGCAAACTGACAAAGTAAAACATCGGCACCCAAGATGTGCCTCAGCAGAAAAATCTTTTGTTTCAAAAAACTGAATGGAGTGGCCACTTTGCTATCAATGTAAAAATCATGGGGAAGCACGAGAAAGTTGTCTGACAGCAACTCAATGTCTTTTTGAACAAAGGTGGTAATATGGTTGAAAAAAAAGAGAATGGTTTTGCGCTGCATGATAGAACGCTAAAATAAGATTCAGTGACTTATACCGTGCCTTCGTCTATATTAGCCAGCAATAAACCGGTTGTTTTGCGTAGTGTTTTCAATACTATTTGTGCGTTTTTTTTCAAAGCATTGTTTCACCTGCATGTAGCGAGGCTATCCGGTCGCACGTTGTATGTGTTTGATATTGACAATACCATCGGTCACACTTATCCTACTTTATTGAAAGACTATACATCCGAAAAAGCACGCATGCTTTCAATTCCTGTATTTCCACGCATGAAAAATCTGTTGTGTTCTTTGCATTATTCCAAAAGCCGGAAAGTGATTTTTCTCACTTCGCGGTCCTATAGGCTGTGGTCTACCACACACGATTGGTTGGAGATTAACAATATCCCCGGTTCTCTTACCGATGTTATTCTGGTTTCTTCTCCAGCCGAAAAGGTGAAGCTACTGGCCACTTATGCTTCCAACGCACGAATCGTTTACATTGATGATTTGAGTTGGAATCAGGAACGAGGAGAGCTGAAGTATTACAAATCTGAGTTGGAGACAATAAAAAAACTTCCTATTACATATATTGGTTACAAAACTATTTTGCGGTTTAATTCCAAGGCATGAAATTTTTATTGCGAAACATAAAAAGGCTGGTTAGGCTTTATTTTACCTTACGCACAGTAAACTGGATTCGCTTTTGGCAACTTCAACGCAGCGATGCGAAAATTGTAGTGCTGATGCGTCCCGAGTTCAAGAGTATTTTTCAGGATTCGTTTGAGTTGGACATAGTGCTCCTAGGCGTGCTTACAAAAATGAATCTTCCTTTTCGAGTATATCGAGGGAATGAATATGGCCAATTTTATAAAAAAATGATTGTATACAACGCCAGCTATTTCATCAACCTGCCCAAATTTCAGAATTACAGTGCCTATCAGGCTTTTGTAATGCAGCAACTGGAATATCAAGGCTGTACGGTGCTTCCAAAAGCTTCTGAAATTGTTTACTGGGAGAATAAAGAATACATGTATAAGAAGTTTGCAGAGTTGGGAATTCGCCATCCGCAGACGTGGATTTTTCATTCTTACGAAGCATTCAAAAATGCCAATCTCAAGTTTCCGCTGCTGATTAAAGAAGCACATTCGCATGCCAGCGAAGGAGTATTCAAAATGAATTCTGCAGAAGAAGCCGCGCAGTTTTTAAATAGTGAACGATTCACCTCCCGCAACTGCACCATCATTGCTCAGGAACTGCTGAATATGCGCAAGGACCTTCGCGTAACGGTGCTAGGTAATGAGGTGGTGCTTCACTACTGGCGCACTAATCCGTCCGATGAATGGAAACCTACCAGCACCAGCCATGGCAGCGGTGTTGACTTTGTTACCTTTCCCGAAAAGTGGCGGCAGTATTTTATTGATGTGAATAAACGGCTGGGGCTTAAAACAGGCGGATACGATTATGCATGGGATGCCGATGACCTGGAAACGGAACCTATTTGTCTGGAAGTAAGCCCGAGTTATCAGCCAAATCCGAATGTAGACCTCACCGGCAAGCCTTATACTTATGGCCAATGGAAAAAGAAACTACTGCTGAAAGATAGTTGGGATGAAGCTTATGTGAATGAATATTTTTCTCTCCGTTACCGACTATTCGAGTTATACTTCACAGAATTAGGACTTCTGCCAAAATTATAAGATGGGGGTTATTCAAAGGCAAAGCATCAAAAATACCATTAGCTCTTATGTAGGAATCGGGCTTGGGTTTTTGTCTTTGTTGGTCATTCAGCCACGGTTATTAACTCCTGAAGAAATTGGTCTTTCCCGGTTTCTATATGCGACATCGGTTTTAATGGCCAGTTTTTTTCCGTTGGGTGTCACCAACATGACCATTAAGTTTTTTCCACATTTTAAAAACGATGCAAAAGGCCATCATGGCTTTGCAGGCTTTATGCTGTTGTTTCCACTTATTGGTTACATGCTTACTGCTTTGCTCTTGTTGTTGTTTAAGGAATACATAATGAATCAATATAGACGCGAGTCTCCAGTCTTTATTGAGTACTTCCATTACATCTTTCTTTTTAGTCTGGTTATCGGTTTTATCAATGTAATATCTACCTATCTCAACGCGCTGTTTAAATCAACAGTGCCCAGTTATCTCAACGATGTATTTACCCGATTGGGATTTATTGCGCTCATTTTTCTTCATTACAAGGGATTGTTGAGTCTGCAGCAATTTATTTTGGGTTACATCGGTGTGTATGTAATTCAGTTGCTGTTGTTGTTGGTTTATCTGCTTCGGGAAGACGGCCTACAGCTTAAGCCCGACAAAGCTTTTTTTGCTAAGCAGGATATTAAAGGTATGGTGCTTTTTGGTTTATTGCTGGCGATTCCCGGCATAGCTTCTCTCGGCTTAAAAACGTTAGACACTGTGATGCTAGGCAAGTTTTATTCCCCCGCTTTTGTGGGCATTTACGCAATTGTTTCCTTTATCCCCACTATTATTGAAACACCCCTTAATGCTTTGGAGCGGATTGCCACTACTCGCATATCTCATGCGTTGGCAGAGAACAAAAAAGAAGAGGTTCGAAATATATTTTACAAGTCGGTTCGCTACATGACTTTGATTGGATGCTTTCTTTTTGTAATGGTGAATACCAATATTGCTTACCTATTGCAATTGGTAGGCAAAGATTTTGAACAAGGAGCCGGAGTAGTTTGGATTATTTCAGCCGGTAGTTTAGTAACTATGATGGGCGGGGCGAATAATGCGATTATTTTTTATTCGTCTAAACACTGGCAAGGAGCTTTGCTCCTTTCGTTGCTGGTGCTTTTTACATTCGCCAGCAATATGCTGTTGATTCCTAAAATGGGAATTAATGGAGCTGCGTTGAGCACCGCGTTGAGCGTGAGTTTGTATACAGTGATAAAACAGTTGATTGTATATCAGCGGTTTCGTTTTTTTCCTTACCAACCGGGAGTATTCCATTCGGTTCTTATAGCGGTGGTTTGTATTGCTATTAATTTTCTACTACCCGAGTTGGACAACGCCATTTTGAATATTGTCATGCGTGGGCTGCTCTTGGGTGGGGTATTTATATTGATGACTTATGCCCTTCGAATAGTCCCGGAGTTGCACGAACACATTCCATTTCTCAGGCGTTAACCTCTCATTTTTGTGCAAATACAAATACAAAGGGCGAGAAGAACTTTGTTCGCGGAAAGCTAATACCCGTTACGCGCTCCATCAGCCAGGTTAATTTTAATATTCTGGAAATAAATCCCACCAATATCTTTTTCAATAAGAGAAACTTTAGGTTAGGTGAACTATTATAATTAATCAACAGCGATGCCACATTCAGATAATATTGGTCAAGAACTTTCAAGCCGGCACGGGTATGGTATTGAGCCAAAGCCTCTTTATCGCTCGGCTTATGAATGTTGTATATTTCAGTATCAGTATATTTTAATAGTATACCATTCAGCCCGGTGAGGTTGGGTATTTCCGTAATCATAATGCCGCCTGGTTTCAGAAAAGCCTTCATTTTTTCGAGGGTACCGCTAGTGTCGGTGAAGTGTTCCACCACGCCCAATGATATTACAAAGTCAAACTTGCCGACTAATTCAGCCGGAGGATTAAATAAATCCCCCTCAGTAATGTTACCATGCACTCCTTCTCGCTGAAGAATAGCTCTGGTTTTTTCGCAGCCTAATGCCGAATAGTCTAATCCATAAACTTCCAATCCAAAAGATTTGTGCAAGTATGGCAGCCATACCGAGTTACCGCATCCGAGCTCTATAATTGATTTTTCCTTAGGAGATTGTGAAGCAAAAAAGCTGGAAAACGCTTGGTGAATTTTAGTGATAACAAAATTTTGCAAGCTAGGCTCATTCGGGTTAATGGCATCGGGTAAGTCTGAATCGCTCCACACCGAAGTCCAGTATTTTTCTCCCGCTTTGTCAATGTTGCTCATACTACTGATATGTGTACGCAAGGATAATCTTTTCAAGCCTTTTGGGGGAGGCAAAAGGACGCTTCGGTAAAGAAATTGACGGGTTTAAAAAATATTTAAGTCGGCCTATCGTCAATCCTGAACAACGATACAGTAATATGGTAACTTTGAGCCTACAAATGGCAGACGCACAAAATGAATCCCTGATACAGGTGGTAGAAAAAGAGCGAAGACGATTGCTCGAGTTCATCCGCAGGCGTGTGCCCACCCAAGAAGATGCAGAAGATGTACTGCAAGATGTGTTTTACGAGTTGGTGAACACCTACCGCCTGATGAAGCCTGTGGAGCAGATGGCTTCCTGGTTGTTTACGGTGGCCCGTAATAAAATTACAGACCGATACCGTAAAAAGAAGCCCGATTCGCTGGAGGAGCACTTTGCTATTCGCAGTGGCGATGATGGTGATCGGTTAGATATTTCCGATTTTTTGCCGGGCAAATTGAATTCGCCCGAAACAGAGATGATGCGCGAAGCTATCACCTCCGGATTGTTGCAGGCCCTGGATGAATTGCCCAAGGAACAACGTGATGTATTTGTAATGCATGAAATTGAAGACAAAAGTTTTCAGGAAATTGCTGAAATTACCGGGGTGAATACCAACACGTTGCTTTCGCGCAAGCGTTATGCGGTGTTATACTTGCGTGAGCGGTTACAGAATCTTTATAACGATTTATAAAAGCGGTTTTAGAACCGCTTCATTACAGTAGCTAAAAACAGAGTATGATAAAAAATATACTACGCATAGCAGGAATGGTTCTTCTTTTTATTGCCGCTTTTCTGCTAATGGGTTTTGCTGTTATGCACTTGTGGAATTGGCTGTTGCCCGAGTTGTTTCACTTGCCCGAAATCAATCTTAATCAGGCCTTTGGACTGGTGATTCTTTCAAAGTTGCTTTTTGGAGGTGTACGAGTGCACACGCTACAGCCGATGGGGAAACGCAGATGGTGGAAAGCCAAATGGGAGAGCATGAGCGAAGAAGAGCGTGAAAACTTCAAAAAGGAATTTGCTGAACGTTGCAAAAAAAAATGGGGCAAAGACTAAGCGGTTATCTCAGGCAGGGAGGGTGAAACAAAATGCGCAACCTTTTTCTTTGCCGTCCTCTACCCATATTTTCCCGTTCATTTGTTCAATTATTTTTTTGCAGATGGTGAGTCCTATACCCGTTCCGGGGTAGGCATCGCGAGCGTGCAGACGCTGAAAAATATCAAACACTTTCTCTCGATACTTTTTCTCAATGCCAATTCCATTGTCACAAAAGGAGAAATGATACCAACCTTCTTTTTTTTCACAGGATATTTCTAAAGCCGGGTATGCACTAAGGTTAAACTTTATGGCGTTGCTAATCATGTTTTCAAACAGTTGCAACATCAGTGAATGATTCGCTTTTACCTTCGGTAACACGACCGTTGAAATACGGAAGTTTCTCTTTTGCATTTCAGGGCGCATGAATTCAGCCGTCTCGTTCAGCACTTTGTTTAGATCTACCGTTTCAGTTTTTATATCCGGGTTAATTTTTGAAAGCTGCAGTAAACTTTCAATCAAGCCATACATTCTATTTGCGCCTTCTTTGGCATAATAGAGATATTGTAATTCATCATCACTGAGTTTTCGACCGGTGCTTTTTTCCAATAGTTGCAGGTAAAGGGTAACCATTCGCAAGGGTTCTTTTAGGTCGTGCGATGCTACGTGCGCAAATTGTTTCAGCTCAGCATTGGAAATTTCCAACTGATGGGTATAGGCTTCTATCTCTTTATTTTTGTTTTTCAGAATTTCAGCCTCTCGTTTCTTTTCTTCCAGTTCAAAAGTCATACGGGCATCTGAGACTGCCGAATTCTTATCGAATTTGTACATGTTTTCCATGTCGCGGTAGTAGCGTTTATACATTTCCAGCGCGCCTTTAGCATCTCCGGATGCTTCCAGTGCCAGAGCCCATTCTTCGTAAAGCGTGGCCATATTAAAGCTGGCTTTGGTCTCCAGAGTAATATCCTCCACCCTTTGAAACAAGGCAGTGCATTCGTCATATTTACCTTGTAGCCTTTTACAAATACCCAGCAGAAAGTAACCATTCGTAACAAACACAGCGCTACCTGAATTTTCGAGTAGCGAAACTCCTTCGTTTACCAGACTTATTCCGGATTCAAACTCGCCCTTTAGGCACTTTTGATATCCAATATTTATGAGACTGTTGCCCTCTCCGCGTTTGTCGTGTAATTCTCTGAAAATATCTGCGGCTTGCTGATAATACTCAATTGCTTTTTCAGTTTTTCTGATTCCCGGGTAATTGTTCGCATAGGAAATATAGCAGCGGGCTACTCCTTGCCGGTTGCCTGCCTCTGTAAACAGCTTGAATGCTTTGTCAATATACTGCAATCGCGATTCATCGAGTTCAAACTCTTTATAAAGTGTCACATTATTGAAATAAAGGCTTGCCAGTATGCTTTTATCTTCTGCGCTTAACTCATACAAGCTCTCCATAATTTTTATACCCTGTTCGTAAGCATCCCGCGCTTTTGACAATTCTCCCAGGAAATTGTGATTAACCCCTGCCAGGTTTAATGCTTTTGCCTGGTGCACTTTTTCGTTCATACTTTGCGCAAAGTGCAAAGCCTCGTAAGCCAGTTCATTCGCTTTGCGATAATTACTTTGCTGATGATTGTAAAAGCTGCTCATCTCATAAAGAATCCGAAGTTGTAAGAGTTGATCGGTGCGGGCTTCCTTTATTCTTTGTTCCGCAATAGCAATAAATTCTGAGGGGCGTTCTTCCTTCAGCTTTCTAAGTTCTTCAATTATTTCATTGGGTATCATCTTGGGGAGGTTCAATTCTTATTCGGTCAACCGCATTTCTTTACAATATAGTTTGAAAATAAAAAAGCCCTCACCAATGTGGTGAGAGCTTTTACTCTTTGCTTCGTTCTTTATTAACCCAGCAATTCTACGGTACCTTGAGTTTGCTTCGCTTTTTGCTCAGCACGCTCCAGGTCTTCAGTGTTGGTTACAATAATACTTTGGAATTTGCGTAATCCTGTTCCTGCAGGGATACGGTGCCCTACAATTACATTCTCTTTCAAACCTTCGAGGTAATCTTGCTTGGCCGCAATAGATGCGGTGCTCAATACCTTAGTAGTTTCCTGGAACGATGCCGCAGAAATCCACGAGTGAGTAGAAAGGGAAGCACGTGTAATACCTT
>CAYQRR010000049.1:0-12092 GCA_964419635.1 uncultured Chitinophaga sp.
AGTGGTTTGTCCTGAACTCCAGCTATAAGTAAAACTGTTACCGGAATTATTGGTAACAATAAAGTTGGCTGCTTGTCCAGCACAAACTGCGGTATCACAACAAACCTGCACATCAGGTGGATTATTAGAAACAGTAATGGTAACTGCACGAACCAATTCACAACCTGATGCATCGTTTACTGAAACCAAATAAGTAGCTGTTTGCATAACTGGTTCTGTGAAGTTTTGAGATGTGCTACCGCTGCTCCACTGAAAATTGAAAGGGGGTGTGCCAGCAGCCGTACTTTGAAAAAAGACATTTTGCCCGGGGCAAACGGTATCATCACAACATGCATTTGCTGTAAGTATTACAAATGGAGTAGTAGCGGTCGGAATGACCAAATTTGTCAAGGTGCCACCGGCAGCACCGCGCGAGGCACCATTAGTTGTTCCGGTAGGGCAGCCGGGAACCGGAGATACCGGAACAAAAACATTGTAACCATTCACACCACCCGTATCAATTATAGTTATCTGAGCGGGCACTGAAGAGCCACTCAGCCAAAGTACTCCGCCACCTCCTCCTCCACCAGGTCCCATGCAGTGTGCTTGCGGGGAAATAACACCATCATTATCCAGAAAACCACCATTCCCACCTTTTAGCTCAACGCGTAAGCCTCCGACAATACTATTCACTGCAAGCAAAACAGTGCCCCCGGCCCCTCCGGCACCGGCTCCATCGCTTCCGGCAATCGGTAACACGTTTTTACCATTCGCTTTTATTGATTTCCCATTCGCCTGTAACACATCCACCATCAGAATTATGATACCTCCGCCATTTTCGCCACCGGTTCCCCGGTTATTATTGGAATCGCCTGCACCACCTCCTCCGCCCATAAATATCTTTTGTGTAAGGTTAGAATAAGTTAGTGCCAGTCCACCTACTCCTGCCGCGGGGCCGGGGCAATTAAAGTTGGAGGTATTGGAGCGAATGCCCCCAATACCTCCTTTACCAAAATTACCGCCTCCCCCTCCACCGGTGTTATGATCATCTCCGCCTCCACCACCGCACCCATTTTTACCACGTCCATATTCATGCGCTCCACCAATTCCTTCGCCTTTTTGGGCACCACAATTAATAGTGTTGCAAAAATAATCGGTGGAGCCTCCATTACCACTATTCACGCAGGCCTGTCCTGCATTATCATTTTCTAGCATTCCTCCCCGAAATCCTAAACCGGATACAGAAATTGAGTCGTTTAAAATAAGAGTGTCCGCTTTGAGCAACACAATGCCCCCGGTTTGTCCGTTCCAGGGCTGCGCCTTAACAGGTCCATTTACAGCAGCAGTTCCATAAGTATTGAGCGATACCAATTGCACCAACCCAGCCACATCATAACTTCTGATCATAGCAAACTGAAATTCTATTGTATTTCCGCTAATGGTTTTAATCGTGTTGATTTCATAATTCCCACAACTCTGATAGTCGGTTACATCGCCATACGTGGCATTGTTGGCGGTGCTAATAGCCGCACCTTTCATTTGAATAAGCATAACCTGCTCGCCTAAAAAGAAGTTCTGAGCATCCGAAACGGAGATCGTATTGGTGCATTTATCTACGGCTGTTACTGCCGCATAATCATTAATGATTCCCGAAAGATTCGTTTGTGCGTGGGACAAAAGGAGCCCCGCAAACAAACAAGTCGTTGAAAATAATTTTCGATAAAAAAACATGATAAGCGATTCGGGCTAATGGATTTAAGGAAGCATCAACTGGCTATGTCTTCTGCTTCTTCTTGCGAGCTGCAGGAAACAAAACATTGTTGAGAATAAGACGATAGCCCGGTGAATTCGGATGTAAATCCAGATTGGTAGGAGGGTCGCCTACCAAATGCTGATAGTCTTCGGGGTCGTGTCCACTGTACCAGGTCCAGAGACCTTTGCCTATTTCACCGTGGATGTAACGGGCTTCGTTAGCCGCTTTATTTTGGCCCATCACCAGCACATTACTTTTAATGTACTCTTTTCGGAAGGCGGTGGTTTGACCCAAAAAACCTTTAATAGTTTTGGTGTGGTTTTGGCAAAGCATGGTGGGCACAGGATCCCACTTTGCGCTAAAATCAAAGAGTGTAAAATAGTCCACATCTTTCTGCACGTTTCGAGTTTGTGTAGCGTCAATATCCGAATATTCGTATTCGTAAGGGTTTGTGTGCAGTTTCCAGTTTTCAAACGCCATACAATTCTCGTAGTGTAACTTATTGTTAGCCTCCGGATCTTGTGCATCACCGTCAAACACGTTATCGCAAATATCTATACCATCGGAGGCCATTGCAATATCATAGCTATCGGTGGCACTGCACATTGCAAACATAAACCCACCTCCGGTTATAAAATCACGAATTTGTTTGGCAACAGCCAACTTCATTTCACTAACCTTCTTAAAACCTCTTCGTCTGGCTCTTGCTTCCTGATCGGCTACTTCATCCTGATACCATTGCGCGCCACCGTAGCTGGCAAAAAATTTACCATACTGACCCGTAAAATCCTCGTGGTGCAAGTGCAGCCAATCATATAAGAGCAATTTTCCGTCTAGTATCTCATCGTCATACACAACTTCGTATGGAATCTCGGCATAGGTGAGCACCAGTGTAACGGCATCATCCCAGGGCTGTTTTGTTTTTGGAGAATAGACGCACACTTTAGGTGCTTTTTCCAACTTCATCACATCCATATTCTGCTCCGGATTTGCAATATCGGCCAACAGAAGATTGTATTGTCCGGCCGGAACTACCTCATAACTCACTCCACGTATTTTACATTCCTTTTCAATATCGGTGTCCAATGGCATGGCAAAACTGCCTCCCCGATAATTCAACAACCAATCGATGGTCACATTTTGCTTCAGCACCCAATAGGCAATGCCATACGCTTTCATGTGATTGGTCTGCGACTCGTCCATGGGGATAACGATTTGGGAAGCAAATGATTTGCCTGCTGTAAGCATTATCAACAGGGCCAAAAACGTATTCTTCATGAAAAGAGCTTGATGGATGCAAATAACTGTTTTTTTGGACAATTATCCATCGTAAAGATTGCTAAATCAGGTTTATGTGCGTAAGGTTTTGAGCCGCCTGATTATATCTCCTTGTATTTCTGCTTTCCTCTGATATTTTTGCCGCGCCTTAGAAAAGGCACCGATCTATACTTTATTATTAAATCTATAACTCAATAAGAAATGGCAGAGGTAAAACCAGATGAAATTTCAGCGATACTTCGCGAACAACTATCCAACTTCAAAAGTGCTGCGGAACTGGAAGAAGTGGGCACCGTGCTTCAAGTCGGAGACGGTATTGCACGTGTATACGGATTAACCAATGCCCGTGCCGGTGAACTTGTAGAGTTTGCTAATGGCGTAAAAGCTATCGTATTGAACCTGGAAGAAGATAACGTGGGGGTAGTATTGATGGGTAGCAGCGACCAGATTAAAGAAGGAGATACCGTAAAAAGAACAGGAGTTATTGCTTCCATAAAAGTAGGCGAAGGCATGCTGGGCCGTGTTATCAATACACTGGGCGAAGGCATTGACGGAAAAGGACCTATTGCGGGCAAATTGTATGAAATGCCTTTGGAAAGAAAAGCTCCGGGGGTTATTTATCGCCAGCCCGTGAATGAGCCTTTGCAAACCGGTATCAAAGCGATAGATGCCATGATTCCGATTGGAAGAGGCCAGCGCGAATTAATTATTGGCGACCGTCAGGTAGGTAAGAGCGCGGTAGCTATTGATACTATTATAAACCAAAAAGAGTTCTACGAAAAAGGGGAACCGGTTTATTGTATATACGTAGCCTGCGGACAAAAAGCATCTACCGTTGCCCGCGTGGTAAAAACGCTGGAGGAAAACGGAGCTATGCCTTACACCGTAGTTGTATCAGCCTCTGCTGCAGACCCTGCTCCACTTCAGTTCTACGCCCCTTTTGCCGGATGTGCCATTGGTGAGTATTTCCGCGACACAGGCCGACCTGCTCTGATTATTTATGATGATTTGTCTAAGCAAGCTGTGGCTTACCGCGAAGTATCGCTGCTCCTCCGCAGACCTCCGGGCCGCGAAGCATATCCCGGTGATGTGTTCTACCTACATAGCCGTCTCTTGGAAAGAGCTGCTAAAGTAAACGCGAATGACGAAGTGGCTAAGAATATGAATGATATTCCGGATTCTATACGCCCTATCATTAAGGGTGGCGGTTCTTTGACTGCTCTTCCTATTATCGAGACCCAGGCAGGTGACGTGTCTGCTTATATTCCAACCAACGTAATTTCGATTACCGATGGCCAGATATTCTTGGAATCTAACTTGTTTAATGCAGGTGTTCGCCCGGCTATTAACGTGGGTATCTCTGTAAGCCGTGTGGGTGGTAATGCACAGATTAAATCAATGAAGAAAGTGGCCGGAACCTTGAAACTGGATCAGGCTCAGTATCGTGAGTTGGAGGCTTTCTCTAAATTCGGATCAGACTTAGATGCTGCTACCAAGGCAGTGTTGGACAAAGGTTCCAGAAACGTGGAAATTTTGAAGCAAGCACAGTTCTCACCTTACAGCGTAGACAAGCAAATTGCTATTCTCTTTATTGGCACAAAGAACCTGGCTTCTAAAGTTCCAGTAAACAAAATGCGCGAGTTTGAAAAAGACTTTATTACTCAGTTAGAAACCCGTTTCCCCGATTTGTTGAAGAGTTTAAGAAACCCGATGGATGCTGCCACTGAGAAGCAATTAGCTAATCTGGCTGCAGAAGTAGCGCTTAACTTCTACTAAGCAAGTCATACTTTATTACAGAAGGGCAATCCAGTCGGATTGCCCTTTTTTGTGGCATAGAAAGATTGTAATAAATCAAGCATTTCGCAACAGTCGTCCGGAAGTTGCTATCAATAATCCTTATCGCAATAAAAAAGCGGGGCATTAATGCCCCGCTTTAAATGAACTGAATAGTAACTTTCTATTTGCGAACAACGAACAATCTGGCTTGTGTGCGTGTGTTGGCCACCGTAGCCGCCAGCAGATAAGTACCACTTGGCAGATTATCTGCGCTGAAATCGAAGGTATTTTCACCGGCCTGACCATTTTTGAAAATCTGTTCACTTATTAGCTTTCCGGTAACATCGAGAATTCGCACCGTTACATCAGCCGGTTTATCTAGTGAAAGTGATACTTTACCTGCATTGGAAACAGGATTCGGGAATACATTGATATTGCTTACCGCATTGTCTGCCTTAGGATCATTAACTCCAGCCACTGTTTTGCAAGCAGCGCCTGTAAGCGTGGTGGTGCGCCACATACCACGACCGTGGGTTCCGGCATAGATTACTTTGCAATCATCTTCGTATAATGATTTCTCGATAAGACGGAATACCGGCATTCTTGGCATTCCATTGTCTCCGGCAACGAGGAAGCCATCGTTTTCTTCGCTCCACTGGCTACCATCCCAACTCCAAATTCCAAGCTCTGTGGCTACAATTATCTGGTCGGGGCCGTGAACTACTACATCATAAACCGGCATGTTTGGTAAACCTGAAATAGGCGACCAAGTGATACCGCCATTGGTGGTTTCGTAAACATGTGGCACGTTGCTGGCCGAAAATCCTGCAAAAACGCATACAGCATGGTCAGGATTAGTAGGATCTACCGCTACACCCTCTACTTCGCGTCCGCTAGATACGATGGTATTTGTAAACTGGGCTGTGTTCGTGTAAACGTTGGTTACTGTGCTTCCTGATTTGTAGGTAGCTGTATCCATCCGTGCATTGAAGTTAGGGAACTTGTAAACGCGACCACCCGTGGTACCTACATATACCGTATTGGCATCAGGAGAACTAGCCATAGAGATAGGAAGACCGCTCAAAGCCGGAGCTAAACGGAACCATCTCGGGATTGCGCCCAATTCCAAAGCGTCTGGAGTTACCCAAACACCACAATTGGAATGCGCAAAGTATCTTGACCGAATAGGGTCAGGAACTTGTGTTGTTGCATTCTGGGCCACATCGGAGGTAAGGGTGAACGGGAATTTGAATTTACCTACTTTACTTTCCACCATTACCTGCTCACCTGCCGTGTAGGCGCGGTCAGTAGCTTTAAATGTAGCAGTTTGCAAACCACCGGCTGCATTCTTGGTTTCAAATAACCAGAAAGGAGATATAAACTGTGCGTTCGCATCTTCCTGCCCACCACACACAGAAGGCTGGCCAAAACCTTGCGGATCTATTTTAATATCGTTGAATCCTTCGAACGATGAACCTCCGTTACCCGAGCGATAATTAGAGCCAAAATAAACACCGGCAAACATAACGCGTGGGTCAATGTGAGAAATCTCGGCATATGTTCCATCACCACCGGTAACACGGGTAGCGGCCATCACCGTGTTTCCTCTTCTGTTAATGTATTGAGTTCCGTTATCTTGAGCACCAGCCATTACATCGCCCGACAAACCCGCTGCTACGGAGTAAAACTGAGTTACGTTGTAACCTCTGTTTTTCACCACATAGTTAGGGAACGGGAAAGCTGATAAGGCGTTGGTGCTTTTGTAAACACCGCCATCGCAGCCCACATACATAAGGTTAGGATCATTGTCCGCTATGACGATGGAGTGTTTGTCGGGGTGTATGTAGTTGGGGTTTACCTCGCTAGCACCTAAGCCGGCATCAGCTAATTTCCATCCACTTTGGTCGCTCCAGGTATAGAAATCTACACCTCCTGCATATAACTTGTTAGGATCGGCTGGTGATACACATATTACGTTGTCGTACCAACCCTGATTCTGGTCGTTAAATGGGTCAAATAATGGCCCCTTGGTTCCTATCATGGTCCAAGTAGAGCCTGCATCGCCACTGCGGTAAGCCCCATAGGTAGCTCCGGCAGCAGTGGCAACCAAAATATAAACAACATTGTTGTCAGAAGGGGCTACGGCCAGTTCTATTCTACCAACTGTAGCTGGGAAACCCTGATTATTAGCTTGCGATACGCGATCCCACGAAATACCACCATTTCCGGATCTTACCATTTTATTTCTACCTCCTACTATGGCGTATACGTTCACGCCATCACGTGAGAAGCGAACATCAGCCGCTGCACCGCTAGTGCCACTTGGAAGTGGAACCGCTGTCCAGGTATTTCCTGCATCGCGTGTCTCGAATAATCCTGTTTCGGTGGCAGCCATAATATGAGTGGCATCGGCCGGGTTTGCGGCAACACGGTTTACCTGGCTCCATCTGTCGGCATCGGTTACAGAGGTGCCGTTGAAAGCGTTTGGAGTAATACGAACGGGAACATCGTTTGATGTTAGTTTATATATTCCATTTCCTACTAAACCGGTGGAAAACTTAGAAGAGCCCTGGTAAGCAAATCCTTCACCGGTGCTCACATAAATTGTATAATCAGGTGCCGGGCCTTGATCCATCCATGATACAGTTAACCATTCGTTCCAATTTTGGATACGAGTCCATGTATTAGCGCCATCGGTACTTTTCCACAAGCCACCACCCACACCACCGGCATATACCGTGTTGTTAGAAGGATCTCGCTTGTCGATGACTATAGCGCGCGTACGACCACCCACGTTATCGGGGCCGAGTTCTTCCCAATTTAGGTTGAGAGCACCGGCACGGTTGCTCAACTGTTTCATTTGATTAGCCTGGTTAATGGCGTTATCAAAATACTCGGCTTTCACTTCACCGTTTTCGTCTTTTAGCTTATTCATGCGATGTTCATAAGCCTCTTTGGCCCGCATGGATTTGTTGTTGCCTTCTTCTTTTATTTTCTCCAAGCGAAACTCGCCCACAGAGGGGGCGCGGAATGCGAATGCCGCAATGGCTACAATTGCAAGTGCAGTAGCGCCAGTAAGTAATATTTGCTTCTTCATAATTCTTTAGTGTTTAAATAGTGATTCTTTTAAAAAGCGAACAAATATAAGTTCCTAAACAAGATTACCACCTAAATGGTTTGTCATTTAATTGTCATTTTTTGAACAGTTTAAAAGGCCCTTGTTTTTGACGTATTTATGAAAACCTTACTATTACCTTGGCAAGTATTTTATTCCACCAATACCCGAGCGTTTTGCGTGGTTCCTGCAATACTCCCCTGTATCTTTCTCCCCTCTGCAGGTAATAGCGATGAAACATAGATTGCTTGATTCCCCATTTTTTCAGAAACTGCTTTCGGCCATCGGTACGGTCGATTATGCCGGTGGATTTAGAGACAAAATGATAGACGCGGCTCTTATGAACGCCCTTGAATATACGACACCCTTGCTGCCACATTTTCATAGCAAAGTCGTCATCGCTGCTCATGCCGGGGCTAAACTCATCGCTATAACCGCCTACTTTTCTCCACCATTTGATATGAACGATATTAGGTGGCCAACAAGAACCGCTCCAATCCTCTTTTGGCAAGGTGGTGAAGTTACTAAGTAAGCCTAGCCGGTCAAAACTGTCGGAGTCTCTGCCAAAATCTGACACTATTACGCATTTATTACCTGTTTGATAGGGTTCTATCATGGTGGAGGAAAACATGAAAAGGTCAGAGGGGCAATTTTTGATTTCTTGCAGGAGGGCGGTGTCCCAGCCGGGTAGCGGATACATATCATCATTCATAAATACGATGTATTCACTTGTTGCCTTTTCGGAAACTTTGTTGACCGCTTTGCAAATACCTATGTTTTGTGTGGAATGCGTGTGATCAATATTTTGAAGCTCTACCCAACCCAAAGTGCCATCGGAACCGTCATTAACATGCACCAATATTTGATGAGGAAATGCTGAATTTGACCGAATGCCCTCTACGCACCATTTCAGGTAGCAGAGGTTATTCCATGTGGGTATAATGATTGAAAACATTCTTGAAGGGACGTGCTTTATTTTGCTTCGCTGAAATTATGGTGGCAGTTCTGCAACAGCAACTTATAAATTACAAACGGTGAACTTTTCTATTTTCGAAAATATAAATAAACCTATATGCGCTTTTCGAGCAACAAATTTGTTTGCGCTTCATCCATTTTTTTGGTGCTTTTATGGTCCGCTTGCAAAAAGGAAACTAAAACGAGTTGGGATACTGAAATGTTGATTCCTATTGCGACCACCTCGTTATCTATCCAAAATTTGGTTAAAGACTCCAGCATTGTAGCTAATAGCGATAATTCGCTTCGTTTGGCGTATTCCAACACGCTGTATGAATTCAGCTTGGCCAAACAAGTAATTAATATCCCCGATACATCCATTGGACAACGGTTTTCGTTAAATGAACTAAAGCTACCCAATCAGAAATTTAATCACCGCATGAGCCTCGGCTTTTTGGCCCGTAACATGACCCTGAGTCCGGATGGTGGCGTTCAGTTTTTAGGCAATTTCCTGATTGGACAAAACGGTACCAGCATTCCTGTTCCCGCTGTAAATGGACTAGCTCCTGGTGCTCCATTTACTTTTGATGCCAGCGCGTTTTTTGACAGTGCTTACCTAAGCGGAGGCGAAATACAGATATGGGCTGTGAATAATATGCCCATACCGCTTACCAATATTGTTTGCCAGCTTAAAAACCACATTGACAATACTGTAATTACCACCGAAACCATTCCGAACATACCTGCGAACGATTCGGTCTATTTCACGGTTCAGATGGCCGGTAAAAAGCTAACGAATGCCATCGATTTCTACATTACTTCGCTGAGCACACCGGGGAGCAATGGGGTCTCGGTTCCCATTGACACCAGCAATTTTCTGGAGTTGAGAATGTTTGTGTTTCAAATGACCGCCAGCGAAGCTTGGGCGAAATTCCCCACACAGAACGTTGTGGATCAGCGAGAGGAGGTGACACAGACAATAGGCGACAGAAGATTTACCTACGTAGATGCGAGAGAAGGGCAGATACATGTATTTGTGACCAGTTCAGTAGAGGAACAGTTGTATCTTAAATACACTTTGGAAGGAGCTTATGATAGAAACGGTAGCCCTATCACCATCAGTACTGTAGTACCCCCGGCCCCAGCGGGCGGACAGTCCACTATTGACAAACTCATTGACATATCGGGCGTAGCCATTAACCTGACAGGAAAAGACGGAAGTAAGTTTAATACGTATACACAACGTATTGAAGCGCGAATGGATTCTTCGGGGTTAACACGACATATTACTGCTGCCGACTCATTGAACTTCAGGTACGAGATCCAAAACATAAAGCCCAATTACATAAAGGGATATGCCGGGCGCGACACCATATCCATTACCGATACTTCCGATTTTGCTTTCCTGGATATTTTCAAAAGCGGTACACTTGATTTAGAAGAAGTGAATATGAATTTTGAAATTGAAAACGGCATTGGGATAGATGGGGAGGTACGCATTAATAATCTGGTGGCTACCAGCCCGCTGAACGGCAGCAGAACACTGAGTGGCTCGGTATTGGGGCAGCCTTTCAACGTATTGCGGGCAGTTGATTTCCCGTTGGTGCCGGGAGTCAGTTCTTTTCCTGTAAACTCAAGTAACAGCAACATAAAAGAGTTGATTGGGATATTGCCCAATCAATTGCAATATGATGTGCAGGTAAAAACCAATCTGAACGGTAACAATGGTCAATACAGAGACTTTGCTTACCTGGAAAGTGCGTTGAAAATAAAGCTGAATGCCGATATCCCACTCTCCATAATTGCAAACCAACTGCTGCTGCTGGATACCATTGACTTTGACTTGAGCAGTACCAACACCAATATCGAAGGCATCAGCGATGGAGTAATCAACTTAATAGCACAAAACAAATATCCCATTGAAGCCAAACTCACCATGATTATTTATGATGAGAATTGGATGGTAGTGGATTCGTTACTGCCCAACCAAATGATTGCCGCTGCTGACCTTAACAGCGTTTGTAAAGCAGATGCGCCTAAACGTTCCAAAATCCCACTATACGTTGACGAAGCAAGAATGGAAAATATCAAACGCGGTAAACGCGCAGTGATACAAGCAGATTTTTCTACCACTTCTGCACCTAGTTGCAACGGAGGTTATGTGAAAATTTACAGCGACTATAAATTAGACATTACGTTTACGGCCCAGTTCAATTACAAAGTAGGATTCAAATTCTAATTCATAGAATAACCAACAGTTCATCAACAGGCTAGACCCTGAGTTCCTTTTTTTGAAGGATGATTTCTATTATGCAGCCTTGTTTTAGAAAATGAAATACATGAACAACTATTTTACGGTCTTAATGCTGATGCTTGCCGGCTTGTGTAAGGGTGTAGCACAGGACTCAACGCATCATGCCTTATTGGAAAAATTGTATAACACTCGCAATAACTATTACAACTACAGCGCTCCGTCTATCACATCCTATTTCAATGAAAAAATGAGCAGTGATGCAGATAACCGAATCACCGTTGATTTTGATTACCAGCTCAATTCAAATGCTGCACCTGCTAATCTAACCTACAAATTACTTTTTAAGGGTCCGGTAAAAAATGAACTTAAAGATCGTACGAATGTGCTCATCAAAAGCCATCTCAAATTTGAAGATTACATGAAAACCGGAATTAGCTACAGGCGATACCTGAGAAAATGGGATGGAGAGATTTTCCTGGGCTATCACCACCGACAATACCGTTTTCTGATCGCCCCTAAAGATGCATTTCAAACCGTTTTTTATGGAAATGCCATGTTTGAAAATAAGACTGCAGACTTCAGCAATCTAACTTTTACCAATAATATATACAACCAATATAGTATCGGACTCAACAAAACTTTCACTTACGCCAAATATCAAATGGAGTTTGGTGCTACCCTTTCGCTCTTACAGATCATAAATTTTCAGGAAGCAAAAACTAAAAAAACAACGCTATACACCGCTCCAGATGGGGAGTATATTGAACTGAATTACGATCTTACGTTTAACACAGTGAAAGAGGGTGCAACCAAGTTCACCGATTTGAACGGATTGGGTATGGGCGCGGATTTTCATTTAGCTTTTCAGAATAACGACAAGTGGAGAGTATCGCTGGATGTAATGGATTTCGGACGTTTTTCATCGCGCAAAACACCAGTGAATTATTCTGCTGCTAAAAACATTAAATTCCAGGGCATTGTAT
>CAYQRR010000050.1:0-11661 GCA_964419635.1 uncultured Chitinophaga sp.
AGTTGGTAGAGCAAAGGACTGAAAATCCTTGTGTCGGGGGTTCGATTCCCTCCCAAACCACACCTCTAAAGCCCGCAATTTGCGGGTTTTTTGTTTTTAATCGCCACGTAAAACGGTGTAAGTTGCACTATTTTCGAACAGCCTGAGATCGAACCTATTGTTTGCTGCTCATTGGCTTAGCATTCGGAATCTTTCTGCTTATTTGTTGTATAACCGACCCTAGTATGCCCCGCGATAATCAGCCAAAACAAAAAGTTTTATTGCTGTTTAACAGAGTTCCATATCCGCTGAATAACGGTGGTGCTATTGCCATGTTTAACTCGGTGAAAGAATATGCTGCACTCCATTTTGAAGTACATGTGCTCAGCATGAATACAGCAAAACATTTTGTGGAAGAACACCAGGTTCAAGCCGTATTCGGCTCGTTTGCTAAAATTCATTTGGTGTATGTCGATAATCGAATCACGTATAAGGGGGCGTTCCTCAATCTATTTTCCGAACACTCCTATATGTTAGATCGCTATCGGTCAAAAGAGTATCGGCAAAAACTGTGCGAACTGTTGAAGAATCATCGCTACGATATTATTCAGATGGATTCGCTCTCTAGTTTGCTGTATTTAGAAACAGCAAGGCAATATTCGAGCGCTAAAATATTTTACAGACCGCAAAATGTAGAGTCGCAGATATGGAGCCGAATCCTTGAGATAACAGCCAACCCCATTAAGCGACTATACCTGCAAATCCAGGCAAATCGGTTGCAAATATTTGAATGGGAGGCAATTAAAAAAGTAGATGTAGTGCTGCCGCTCTCCTTTTCAGATGAGGCCATTTTTAGGAAAAATGCATCGGCAAAGGTTTTTTTTTTGCCGGTATGTATGAGCATAAATCAAGAACTACCACAATGTTTGCATGCAGGGGATATTTTTTTCATAGGTGCTATGGACTGGGCTCCGAATGCAGAAGGCTTAAGCTGGTTTCTCAAAAACATATGGCCGGCTATTACCCAAGAGTTTGCCTCGCTTTCTTTTTTTGTGGCAGGCAGTAAAATGCCCGATTGGATGCGCCAGCTCAAAAGCAAAAATGTGATACCGGTGGGCGAGGTGGAAAATGCTCAAGAGTTTATGCAAGAGCATGGCGTGATGGTGGCGCCTATTTTAACAGGCAGCGGCATACGCATAAAGGTGATAGAAGCGATGGCCCTCGGCAAAGTGGTGATTGCCACCCGCATGGCTGCAGAAGGTTCCGGTGCAACAGATGGCGTTAACATTTTGATTGCTCATTCGGCCAAAGACTTTGTCGACAAGTTGAAACTCTGTCAACAACCCGAGGTAAGAGCGCAAATCGGAAGAAATGCCAGACAGTTTGCCATAGATAATTTTTCAGAATCCAGGTTGGGGGATGTGTTGAATCAAATCGGAATCCTATAAAACGAAAAACTCGTAACCATCATGGCAGGCCGATTGAATGACGAGAACTAGTTTTCCGAATTTTGGGATTCGGTTGTTACGATTTTGTAGAGATAGTTTTTTTCCAACCAGATAGTTTTTTCGCGAAGCAATGAAAATGAAATCTGGTGCCTATGCGCTATAGCTACTATCTCGTTCCACTGCACATCTTCACTCACTACCATCAGTACAATAGAATGAGCGAGCGTGTGCTCCCTCAGCTGTGTGAATAGTTTTTCAAAGTATTCCAGATTCTCTCCGGCAAACCACGCTAATTCAGCGTCATTTTTATGTCTTTGCCTATAGTAAGGGGGATTAATGGCTACGACATCAAATTTTCGGTTGGTCAAGGCAGAAAATAAATCACTCTGAACAACTTCTATGTTCTCGTGATTCTGTTGCGCATTTGCCTTTGTTGTTTCCACTGCTTTGGGGTTAATATCAATAGCAGTAGCGTTCGCCCCATTTTTAGAAGCCCAAATGGCAATCAGCCCGCTTCCACAGCCTAAGTCTAAGAATATTTTTCCGTGTAAGGAAATGCGTTGCAATTCCGCTATCAAGAAGGAAGTGCTAAAAAAAAGGCCCGGGTGAAATATGCCCTTAGGCACGGTTACCAAAATTCCTCCATAACGAAACTCAGAATCTTTGGCAATAATCCGGAGGGCATAAAACCTGTAAAAGCGCGAAAGGAGCTTTCGTAATAATTTACGCATCAAAATCCTTCTGTTTCTGGTTGACGATATTTCAAAAGCTTTTGAACGGCTTTAATTTCATACGGGTAACTGTAGATGCCGTTTTTATAGCGTGGGGCCGATAGTTTGCGCATGATGTAACGTTGGAAAGGGCTTAGTCTGATGTCTGTAATAGTTGGGTAATAGCCATTCAATACGGTCTCAAAATTTTTGATTTTGTCTACCATTTCGGCAGTGAGCCAGGGGGTCAATGGATTTTTTCGTAAATCAAATTTTTCCCAAGCCGGATTCAGCCAGTCTTCCAGGTGTTCAGGAAATCGAAACCCACTTTTTAATACCTGATTATACATATCGCTGCCCTCGGTGGGTACGGGACTGTATACATAAACTATAATCTCTGTATCCGGATTGACAGACTTCACTTTTTTGATAAAGGCAATGTCACTATCAATCTGCTGCATCACCTTTTCCGGATTTTCTGCCGGTGTGCCCAGCACAAACGAATACTCCGGTATTATGTCAAATTTTTTGAGCCGTGCTGCAAACGAGAGGATTTGAGCACTACTTTGTTTCCCGCCCTTTTCCATCTTTTTCAATATCTCATCGTTGCCGGTTTCCGCTCCAAAAAAAATCATTTTGCAGCCAGACTCACGTAGCAAAGCCAGCGACTCATCGCTGTATTTGTCCATCGTGTCGATGCGCGCTTCGCCCCACCACACCATTTTCTCCTTCTTAATCAGATTAGCAAAAGCCACGCTTCTTTTCTCGTTCACAAAAAAATTATTGTCGTGAAACTCGATAGCGTTGCCACCATATTTTGTTTTAAGCAACAGTATGTTTCGGTATATTTTTTCTGCGCTTTGCCCTTTCCATTTGGCTTCGTAAATAGGAACCACTGCACAAAATGAACAGGTAAACGGACAGCCAAAGCTGCTATGATACGCAATCGTTTTAGTGCCCAGATAGCTCTTGCCTAAGTATCGTTCCAGGGCATACATTTCATTTAGTTTTTCATAGGGCAAATCGCGAAGCGTGTCTTGTTCCGGAAGCGGATCTTTTTTTGCAATGAAAAGTGTTTGATCTTTTTCGTAGATAATATTATGGATGCTGGTTAGCGGCAAATTACTTTCCAGCGCATTCAGCACTTTTGGGAATGCACTATCTCCGGGACCATTGATAACAATATCTACATACTTGGATTGGATTACGCTTTTATATTGGTTAGAAGCGAAGTAACCACCCCATATAATTTTGATAGTTGGAAAATGGCTTCGCACCCATTTTGTAACGGGAATGGCCTGAACCAATTGAGGGCCGGGCATTACAGTACAGCCGAAATACTTGAATTCACCGGTTTGGAGATAACTTGAAATTTTATGTTGTGGGTTGTCCTCTAAGTTACCATCTACGATTACCCATTCATACTCTTGGTAAATGGAGGCGGCCACCTGCAATACGCTGTTGGGCAATCGAGCCTGATGGTTATTGCTTCTGGGATTAAAAAGGAGGACCTTACCTGGCATAAAAATGTCTTTGCATAAAATAAACCGCGGTAAAGTATTTAAATTGTATGTAGGAATGCAACTCCTTCTTCGTAGATAAACGAGTTAGCTTTCATTTTACCCACTACAGCCAGCCAGCAAATGGAGATTAATAATATATCAATGTCACCAATTCTAATTATTGGCACACAGCGCTCGGGCTCCAATTTGCTCCGTTTAATGCTGAATCAAATTCCGGTAATTGACGCTCCACATCCACCACATATTCTGAATACGTTCATTATGCTTGAAGACAAATATCGGTTGGTTTATGGGGCTCATTTTTTTGATATCATGTTATCTGACATTTGCAATTTTGTCAACGCTAACCCAGTTCCTTGGACGGGTTTTTTTGCCGAGCCGATTAAAGTAAAGGCGCATTGTGCCAATTCGCAGGTGATAGATGTTTTTAAAGCCGTGTATCAATTGAAAGCGCAACAAAAAGGGGCTGCATATTGGTGTTGTAAAAGCATGTCGAATGTTTACTATATGCCGGAGATAGAGCAACGGGGTTTGTGCCCGTTTTACATTCACCTATTCAGGGACGCGCGGGATGTTGCTGCTTCTTTCAAAAATGCTATCGTAGGCGAAAAGCACGTTTACCACATTGCCACTCAATGGCAGAAAGAACAAGCGCTGGCCATAAAATATGGCGAGCGATATGCACCAAATCGATATTTGCGGCTTAAGTATGAAGATCTGATTAGCAATCCCAAACGGGCACTAATCCCGCTATTGGAAAAACTGCATTTATACTGGAACGATGATATACTCTTGTACTACAAAAGTGACGAAGCGATTGCTACGGCAAGTTCGGGTACTATGTGGAAGAACGTTATCCATCCGGTAGATTCCGGAAACACCAAACACTTTACTAAAAAATTATCTCCCTACGAAATCAGTATAATTGAAAGTGTAGCTGGAAGGGAGATGGAAGCGCTGGGGTATGAATTGACTAAACTATTGCCTCTTACTTTTTTGGAAACGGAATTGGCTGAGTTTGAGTCAGAAAATAAATTAATGAAAGAAGCAGCACGCGCAAAATTCAACTTGGATTCCACACATCGGCAGAAACAAGATTTGATACTCAGGGACATTCATCTAAAACTTGGAATTTCTTAGTTCTTTCTCCTTGCGCCAAGGGGATACTGGCTATGCATAGCCACACGAATGCTGCAATTTTTTCTTCGTGCAGAAAACTATTTACCAATCCATGAATGAAAAATGTGGAAAGAGCAAAAAAGACAAACAGACAGAAGCTATTTCGATATATGAGAAATTCCTTTAATGAAAAATACACAGACCCGATCACTATAGAACACCACACGATAAATCCCGGCAAACCCAGATCTACAAACATTTCGAGGTATTCGCTGTGAGAGTTGCCACCGGTACCTTTTCGGGCTAACACATTGGCGTCCGAAAGACTTATGCGCGTCATCTCTTCCGGTTTCTGAAATTGGGTATAGTTGTATTTAAACCCATTATTACCAAATCCGATGAAGGGCCTGGATTGTATCATTCGCCAGCAGCACTTAAATTTATTGAGTCGCTCCAGGTTGGCCACATCATAGCTCCAATTAAAAGAAGAGAGAAACTGGTTTTGAAGAGTGGTGTTTTTTACAAACTCGGGTCGCTGACTAACATTAAAGAACAAGAACACAGCACAGCAACTCAGCGTGATGAAAACAGATACAAATTTGATTGCACTGCTTGGCTTGTTTCTTAAAAGATAAAAAAGAAGCGTTACGACACCAGCGAAAATAAAACTTAACCAAGCTGCCCGGGAGAATGAGAGAAAAAGCCCTACAGCTAGCAACAATGCAGTAAACCCAAATAGAGGCTGGCCGCTATTGCTTTTAAAAGTGTAATACAGACAAAACGGAAGTAACATGGCTATGCAGGCCCCATACAACGTATGGTCATTGTAAAATGGCCACAAAGCGGCCAAGGAAAAGGATATGACAAAGTCTAGTTTCGAAGCCATATACCAACCACGAATCAATAAAGGAATGAGGGAAAGTAAATAGCTCCCTAACAGTAATTGTGGAAGCTGTTTTTTAAAGTGTGCTGTATAGATAAAGCCAATTACAAATACCAGAACGTGTAATGTTTCAATCACAGTATATTTTGCTGAGTTGGCGATGTCTTCGGCAAACGGAACCGTTGCCCAACCCCATATAATGTAAGCCCCAACTCCTATCAATAGCGGGTGGCGGTAATATTGTAGTAGAACAATGTGTATGTCTTTCCACCGATATAGCAATATTGCTGCTATGGCTAATTGAAGTATTTCGGATGGAAGAGAGATGCCAAATCCTAATGAGGTATTCTCTATACTGAGAGGCAAGGCAAAAAACAAAAGAAGATACAGGTATACCAGCACAATCGCTCTTTATTAATTGGAGGAAATAAAGTTAGCTAGTTTGTAAACGCTGTCCTCCCAAATAAACTGAGTTTGTATGTACTGATAGGCCTTGGTCGTTAAATACAATCGCAGCTGGGGATCAGCAGTTAGTCTTTCAATATGATCGCAATATTCATCCGGAGTTTTTCCAATCAACACATGTTCACCGTGCTGCAACATCAGGGCATCGGCAGCCAGTGGCGAAACCACACACGGTAACTGCATGGCAATAGCCTCCAAAATTTTATTTTGAATGCCGGTGCCCATTTGCAATGGAGCAATAAATATCTGTGATGCGGCATAAGCCGTGCGCACGTCATCTAGCCAGCCCGTAACAGTTATTCCAGTGCGAGAAGATAGCTGTCGAACTTTTTTTTGAGGAGAAGCCCCCGAAATCAACAGAGTAAGGTTGCGGTTTCTTTTGTGTAGAAGAGGAAGAATTTCATTGGCGATATACAATGCACAATCTACATTCGGGAGATAGTTCATGTTGCCATGAAACAGCAAGGCGTATTTTTTACCATGTTGATCATGTTTGAAATAACTTAAATCGACTCCATTAGGGATGATTTGAATACTTGATTTGGAAGGGTGTTGTATTTCCTGCCGGTCCTGCTCAGAAATAATCAAGTGTTTATCAAAACGAGTAAAGATCTCTGATTCATATTGGGCTAGCCGCTTAGCTTCCAAGGAATAGATGAATCGCTGAATGCCGGACGTTTTTTGTGACATGCGTTTATAGCCGGCAGAAAACGTATCCATATAATCAATTACCTTAACCCTTGCATTCAGATGGCGGGCGTATTCGGCTGTTCTCACCAGTTGAAAAAAAATGACGTCCGGACGAACGTTATTCGAAAAAGCTATCAGTGATTGGTGCAGGCGGCTATTATAGAAATAACCCGCTTGCAAGGGGCGATTCATTATAAAGCCTTTCAGCGCTTGCATCATGCTGTTAGTGGGGCTTTGCTTAAAGCAATGCACTTCTTTGCAAAAGGCCAATAAATGCTCTTTAATATCAAAAGCAAGTTCTTCTTCAGAGAGGGCAAATAAGTATACTTCGTGATTGGCACTTAAACAGCGCAGCATGTGATACGCCCTTAGTTTATCGCCTTTGTCGAGCGGGTAAGGTATGCGTGATAGAACCACTCCCAGTTTCATCTGTAGGAAAAGAAAACGGGCTTCTTTTTCAGAAGCCCGCTCTCTTCGAATCTCTGTTTATTCGATGATTAATTTTTTGGCACCACTGCCCTCGCGGCTCCAGATTTTTACGGTGTAAATTCCTTTCGGAAGATTGCTTACATCTATGCTGTTTTCGCTCTTCACTGTCTCGTTTCGATATACTTCACGACCTGAAACATTATAGATGGCTATATAGGATGGAGATGCTGAAGAGTAATAGATAGAAATCAAATTTTGGGCCGGATTGGGGTGCACCTCTATCTTGGAAGCAATATCCGAAGGCACAACACTATTAATGGAGTAATTAAAAGGTGAAGAGGTAGCCGAACAACCATTTGCATCTGTAATGTTAACAGTGTAAGCGCCATCCTGTGTTGGGTTGTAAGAATTGGAAGTGGCATTGTTAATGAGATTGCCGGAAAGATACCACTGGTATGAAACCGCAGTAGCCGAATTGGCGTTGAGTGTTTGTCCGGTTTGATTTATGGTGGGCACTCCGGGGTCAATCACCACCACAGTGCTGCTATCTTGAGAAGCGGTTGTTCCACAGGCGTTGATAGCCTTGCAAGCATAAACGCCAGATTGTGTGGCTGCATAGCTTGCGATTTGAGCGCCTTGAATATCATTGCCGGATAGTGTCCATTGATAAGAGATAGCATTTAAAGCACTGCAGGTTAAATTTACGCTAGCTCCTAAACAAGCAGAGGCAGGATTAACAGGACTAATCGAAACTGCCGAAGGAAGCGGCAACACCGTGAAGCAATTGGAGCAAGAATATATACTACCACATACTCCCAATGTAAACCCATAGCTGCCCGGAGCAAGATTAGCCGGTATACTCAATGTGGCAGTAACACTGGAGGAACTGCTATTGTGGGCTGAAAAATTATTGCAGTCTGCCACATTCACATTACTTCCGTTTTTTACATATGCATATGTGCCGACACAAGCAGAAGAACTTCCAAACGCCACGGCATTCGTAATGGTAACGGTAAAGCTACTGCCTTGGCAACCAGAACTGGGGGATACGGAAAGTTGACTTTGGGATGCTAAAGCCAGAAAGGAAAACAACAGCACAAATGAAAAATTCTTCATAACTAGTTCTTATTGAATGTTCAATCGCTTCGCTACCTGACCTTCCTCGTTTTCTAGTCTTAAGGTATAGATACCGGAACTTAGCTTAGTTAACCCCAATACATATGAAGCGGTTTCGCTGGTGCCGGTAAACACAATCTGACCATAGATATTCACGAGTGTAATGGTAAATGGTCTTGTAAACGATGCGCTTATGGTTACAAACTCGCGTGCGGGGTTAGGCATCAAATTCATATGAATTGGAGCGGATAGATTCTCTATTCCGGTAGTAGAATAATTAAACGGTGCCGATACCGCCACACACCCGTTCGCATCGGTTACCTCTACGGTGTAAGACCCGTTGGATACGGGTGAATAGGTGTTATTTACGGCTCCGCCTAAAAACACATTGTTTAAAAACCAACGATAGGAACCGGTTCCGGCAGCAGTGCTTAATGTGTTTCCGTTTTGATTAATAATGGGTGTTGTTACCGAATAAGTTCCAATGCTAATACTATTAGTGGCGGTACCGCAGGTTGCTGTTACAGTAACTGAATAAGAGCCCCCTGGTGCAGTAATAGACTGTGTAATTTCTCCGCCCGCCCATGCATAAGCGGTATAGCCGGAGGAAGCAGTAATCGTGGTTGTTTCGCCAGGACAAACCGAATCGCCAGCGCTACTGGTTAATGTAGGTGTTTGTGCATTGGCTGAAATAGTAACTTGTGCCGTATCGGAGTGAACGATGCAGGAAGCCCCCGATGCGATACAGTAATAACTATCGGCAGCAGTTGCTGTGTAGGTTGAACTGGTGGCGCTTCCTATTTGTCCTGCGGAATTATACCATTGGTAGGAAGTAGCACCGGCAGCATTACAGGTAAACAGTTGGCTTTGTCCTTGACAAAGTGCAACATTGCCGTTGGGGCTAAGGGTAGCAGCGTTGGGAGTGGTTTCCACGGTCACCACCACGCTGTTGGAGGAGATAGTGCCACCACAAGTATTGATGGCGCTGCATGTATAAGTTCCGGAGGCAGTAGCGCTGTAACCGGAGGTAGTTGCATTTATAATATCACCGTTATCCAGTTTCCATTGATAAGATGTGGCTCCTGTAGCACTACAGTTTAAGCTCACGGATCCACCTGAGCAAAATGTGGTGTTACCGGCTGCCGATACTGTAACAGCCGTGGGGGCCGAAATAACGGATACTACCAAGCTATTAGACGACAGTGTATTGCCACAGGTATTAATGGCTTCACAAGTATATGTACCGGCAGTGTTAGCGTTAAAGGTAGAGGAAGTCGCCAGGTTAATATTGTTTCCGTTTCTTTTCCATTGATAGGATGTGGCACCTGTAGCATTGCAAGTGATATTGTTCGTAGCACCGGCACAAATTTGTGAAGTACCCGAGGGGCTAATGTTCACATTAGTGGGTTTGCCTAACACGGTGAAGCAATTGTTACAGGTAAAAGTACCAGCACAGGTACTGATGCTGAATCCATAACTACCGGGAGTAAAATTTTGCGGTATACTGAGCGTAGCTGTTGTAGAAGTGGTCCCCAAAGGTAGATTAGGAAAATTAGTTGCGCTCAATGTTACGCTCCCACCGCCCGCAGGGGTAATGCCTCCTTGCGCACTACAGGTAGGAGACGAGCTCGACATGGATTGGGTGTTGGTAATGGTGATATTAAACGAGGATCCAGCGCAACCCGATGATGGTGAAATAGACAGTTGCGAAAATGAACAAGTGGCCAACAAAATGGCCATAATGAGGGGTAATAATTTTCTCATGCGTAATATTTACAGGGCTTGAATATAATATGATTATTCTATCTAGCCAGAACTCTGCTCTTCGCTTTGGCAGCCAGAATTACACTATCAAACTCTGCCTTGCGGGCGCGGTTAGACCAAACCGGCTGCAATATGGCTAAAGCGGAGTCGTATTGTTTAAGCTGATACCAGGTGTAAGACACATTGAAACGGGTGTCATCATTTTTGGGATTTATTCGGAGCGCTTCATTGTATATTTCTAACGCCTTTTGATGGTTGCCAAAATAGGTTTCCATACCACCCAGATTATTCAGCACATTGAAATTATAAGGAGCAAGTGGATAGGCTTTTTCAAAACAGGCATATGCCTTTTTATAATCTCCTAGTGCGTAGGCAGCCACCCCTTCATGGTAAAATTTTGGAACACTGATATGGTCTAAGGGAGCCAAAGGCGTGTTGGCTGTTCTGGCGAGCTCTGCATACTGCGTTATGTCTTTATTCTCTTCGGCAACTTTCATATCTCTCACCAGCCATTCGCTCCGCAGTCGAGCGCCTACTACCACCACCGCCACCACCATAATTATCAGGCATAGGTAAGCTATCAATTGCTTGGACCGGTCGGAGATGGATATTATACTTACAGGAGCTGCTTTTACGGATACAAATGCAAAACAAACAGAGAGAAGTACAAGCTGCTCCATTCTTTCTTTCGGGAAATCGAAAAAAGAAAACACCATAAATCCCGCCAACCAGGCGGTTAAAATCATCATCGAAATTCGCTCTTCTTTTTGTGTCGTTGTCTGTCGTATTTTTTGAAAGAGATAGAAAAACGCTGCCATAAATAATCCGACAAAGCTCAGGAGCCCCGCAATCCCTAACTCACACCATACCCATAAGTAGTCGTTATGAGGTTGCAGAAATACCGTCTGCAGATATTGCATTCTAAACATCCCCGATAGTCCATATTTCGGATATACCAGTGTCCAGTTTTTGGCCCCCACCCCCCATAACCAATGCTCTTGCAACAAAAGGGAGCTCTTATACCAGACAGACAATCGCTCAATGCCGGTGGCAGATAGTAAATAGTTATTCCAACTGAGCCGTTCAACTATTGTAAGTAATGAGTCCGTATAGATTCCATACGCCATTACAACAGCTAACACAGCTAAACCAAGCAAAAAAGTTTTTAAAAGATAGGGGGCCATTTTTTTGCGATGAAAAAACGCCAGCAGCGATACGAAAATGATAGCAAATATGATGATGGCCAGAAAGACAGACCTTGTTTGTAGTATCAAAACCAACGGAAGTTCTACGCACACTATACCAATAGCTATCATTCTCCATATTCCTTTCCAAATCAGCGCGCCTATTAGCAAATAGCAGGCTGTTGTAAAAAGAAACGCTGAAAAGAAGTTTTTGTGACCATCCAAGCCGGTAATAAGATACAGATTATCGCCTTCTGGTTTCATCGTTTGCAGCAGATCAATCATCTGCAGCAGGCCAAATGCCAAGTGGATGCCTGTAATGGCCAAAACTACCTTTAATACAAATCAGTA
>CAYQRR010000050.1:11671-11913 GCA_964419635.1 uncultured Chitinophaga sp.
AAGTTCGTATACACTCACTATGGCAACAGCAATAGATTGATCTTGTAGTAAAAGGTAAAGTAAAAAAAGCAAGTCAAGCCATTGGATGTTGTCCAGGGATGCTTTTACTGCCTGATGGACGAACGGAAAGAAAGCTAATAGCCACAGTGCACAAAAAAAAATGCGGGGTAAATACGTGGCGTCCATCAGATGATTTAAAAACACCACGCACGAACCGAAGAGCAGCCCTCCGGCAAACAATT
>CAYQRR010000051.1:0-11900 GCA_964419635.1 uncultured Chitinophaga sp.
AAGCGGGTGTCGTGGGTTTCGGGTAATTTTCTTCTGATGGTACTCATTTTTTATGGTTTTGGTTAATAAATAAGCTGAAATCGTTTACTATGGCAGCAGCTACAGTAGGGGATACCCTCCCTGCGATGCAATCTGCATCCTCCCCATGTGGAGATATCTTAAAAGCTATCCGTTTTGCAACTTCTCCATGTGGGGATACATCAAAAGCTGTGCGTTCTGCACTTTCCCCATATGGAGATGATTTAAACACTATGCACTTTGCCCCATCTGCTTGTGGGGATACCTTAAAAATTATGCATTTCGCATCTTCCCCATGTGGAGATGCTTTAAAATTTTTGCATTCTGCACCTTCCCCGTTGTGGGAGTTGCTTCTTTTATTAGCCCGCTGCGCAGCAGAAGGCGGCAAGAGGAGATCATGTAGGCTATTAGAAGGAGGCATCATGTGCTGCTTTATGTAGCCCAAAAGAGAGGCAAGCTCCGGCAGCAGACAATCGCAGAATCGGTGATATATGTTAATGAGAAGGAAGAGAAAGCAGCAGGCATGGCAGGCCGGTGAATAGGCCCCTGTGAGAAAACAGTTACTGCGCTACCATCATCTGTTCTTAGCCCCCTAAAAGCCCGGAGATATTTTTAAAACAGATTAGGCCTGCTAAAAAATTTATCTCATTATGAGGACAAAACGAACAATTAGCCCGGAGGAGCGCTTGTCCAAATTGCCGGAAGGGCAGCGAGAGGGGGAAGACAGACAAGGGGCGACAGATGACGGAGGACGGTGTCCGAGCCGCGGGCTTAAGAGCGGGGTATAACTATAGAAATGCGCCTGTTTTATACTTTTGCATTATGTATCGCCTCGACAGAACAGCATTTAGAATTCAAACCTTTGAGCAGGCCGACAACAGCAGGTCTTATTGGATGAAAAAGAGTCCGGGCGAAAGATTGAAAGCTGCGTGGTTTTTAATCTGCTCGGCATACGGAATTGACTATCAGAATCCGCCTCGCTTAGACCGCAACTATTTTTCAGCCCGAAAAAATGGCTAATACCCTTAATCAGGATTTTTCAGATTTCATCATCGCCCTGAATAAGACAGGGGTAGAATATATGCTTGTGGGCGGATATGCAGTCATCTATCACGGATATAACAGAACCACCGGTGATCTGGACATTTGGGTTAATGCCACAACCGAAAACTACCATCGCCTTAAGCAAGCATTTGCCGAATTTGGCATGAGTTTATTTGATATGACTGCAGATAAATTTCTTGCAACCGAACAATATGATGTATTCACCTTTGGTCGACCGCCTGTATGCATCGAAATTTTAACCGCTGTAAAAGGTTTAATCTTTAAGGATGCCTTCGCCCATGCTGCCCTCCAGAACTTTGACGGCATACCCGTGCGTATAATTGACTTACGCGACTTAATTACGGCCAAAAAGGCTGCCAACCGGAATAAAGATAAAGATGACCTGGAGCACTTGCTGAATCATTAATTAATACGCGGAATAATCGGACGTCCCATCTTCAAAATCTTTGACTTTAATAAACGAACTGCATTTTGCTAAAGTGGAATCGCAACAATTTCTAATCTGCTCAGGGGTTTCAGGATTATGCGGATGGACGGATGACCGATTACAGAAGACCGATGCAGGCGTTGCTTTCAGCGGTTTTTGACCCCAGAAAACAGACTAACCACAGTAGCTATCAGCAAAATAAAAAGGAGGGCCATGGCTATCATATAATACCATCTTGTAGCTATGTAGACGGATAAATGATAGTTTTTGATTCGCTGGCGGGTATTAAAAAGCGTGGCATCGGGTTCGCTGATTTTACCGAAAGATTGCAATGCCAGCGCCCAGTCGCCTGTTTGCTGCCGGCACCTGCCGGTAAGGAAAAGGGCCACCGACAAGGTGGAGTCCAGGAGCAGACAGTCGTTGAAGTCCAGGAGGGCCTCGCTGTATTTTTCGGTTTTGTATAAGCAGAGGCCCCGGTTAAAGTAGCCTTCTTTGCGGTCCGGAAACTGCTGAATCAGTTGATTGAAAAGCACCAGGGCCGAATCGTATTCCTGCGCTTTAAAATGCCTATCGGCACTGCTATACAGCGGATGAAGTTCCGCTTTCGTAAGGGTAAACGAAAGTAGGCCAAATGCTATGAGCAGCTTTATCCTCAAATGGATGGTATTATTGAGCGTATAGCGGAAAGCCTTGCATAAACTCGTTCACTTCCGCCTTGACCCGGGCCATGTTGGCTTCGTTTTCCACGTCTGTGATAATGCGGTCTATCCAGTCGGCTATTTGCTGCATGTGGGTTTCGTTCATGCCGCGCGAGGTAACGGCCGGTGTGCCCAGGCGGATGCCGGAGGTCACAAACGGGCTTTTATCGTCAAAGGGCACCATGTTTTTATTGCAGGTGATGTCGGCTTTTACCAGCGCATTTTCGGCCTGCTTGCCGCTCACGTTTTTGCTGCGGAGGTCAATCAGCATCAGGTGGTTGTCTGTTCCGCCCGATATAATGCCATAGCCTTTGGCCACCAGGGCCGAGGCCAATGCCTGTGCGTTGGCTTTTACCTGTTTTTGGTAAGTTTTAAAATCGGGGCTAAGGGCTTCGCCAAAGGCCACCGCCTTGGCCGCTATCACATGCTCCAGCGGGCCGCCCTGTGTGCCGGGGAATACGGCACCATCCAGCACAGCACTCATCATTTTCAGTTCGCCCTTAGGTGTTTTTTCGCCAAAAGGATTTTCAAAATCCTGCCCCAGCATAATCACTCCTCCGCGCGGGCCGCGCAGGGTTTTGTGCGTAGTGGTGGTTACAATGTGGCAATGCGGCAGCGGATTATCGAGCAGGCCGGCTGCAATCAAGCCTGCCGGGTGCGAGATGTCGGCCAGCAGCAGCGCGCCCACTTCATCGGCAATGGCGCGGAAGGTTTTGTAATCCCACTCGCGGCTATAGGCGCTGGCACCGCAGATAATCAGTTTTGGTTTTTCGGCCAGCGCGGTTTCGCGCACTTTGTTCATGTCTATGCGGCCGGTTTCTTTTTCCACGCCATAGAACGAAGGCACATACAGTTTGCCGGAGAAATTAACGGGCGAGCCGTGGGTCAGGTGCCCTCCGTGCGATAGGTTAAAGCCCAGAATTTTATCGCCCGGCTTTACGCAGGCCAGCATCACGGCTGCATTGGCCTGCGCTCCGCTGTGCGGCTGCACATTGGCCCAGGCGGCACCAAACAGTTTTTTGAGGCGCTCAATAGCAATGGTTTCCACTTCATCTACAAACTGGCAACCGCCATAGTAGCGCTTGCCGGGCAAGCCCTCGGCATATTTGTTGGTAAGGCAACTGCCCATGGCTTCCATCACCTGTGCAGATGTAAAATTTTCGGAGGCGATGAGTTCAATGCCTTCGCGCTGGCGGTGCAGTTCTTTATGGATTAAATCAAAAATTAATGTGTCGCGCATAGCTGTTCTGTTGTGCTGGCGAAAATAACGGAGGGGCTCTATTGCAGGGCGCACGGGCCGCAAGAGTTACTAACACTGCATCGATTACAACAGCCGCTTGAATTAGCTGCCGCGGCCAACATCCCGCTGTTTAAAAATTTTAGATTCGCCCCATCCAAAAAAAAGAAATACATGAAAGAGGAACTGAATCTGGTGGGCACAATCCGTATATTGATAAAATGGTGGAAGCATATCGCTGCTATGATTGTGGCAGCCGCGGTGGTATCGGCTTTTGTATCGGTATTTGTAATGGATGAATGGTATTTTTCGTGGTCTACCCTGTACCCTACCAATCAGAACAAAAACGACCGGGCGGTCATTTTTAATACCGAAAATGGTGGCATGCAAACGGAGTATTTTGGTACCAAATCGGACGTGAACCGCATATTGACGATTGCCAACTCGGCTCCGGTGATTAACTACATACTCGATTCGTTTCACATTGCCGCGCACTACCATACCGACACCACCAAAAAATATTGGAAAACCACCGTGCTCAAAAAGTTTGAGAAAAACTATGAAGTGAAAAAGACTGAGCGCGAAGCCGTGGAAATATCGCTCTACGACACCGACCCCAAGCTCGCTTCGGCTATTGTGAATGCCGTGGTAGAAAAAGTGGACGAGCTCAACAAAGAACACGTCAACCAAAGCAAGCGCGAGCTGTATACCATCCTCTCTAACCAGTTGCTGGAGCAGCAAAAGAAAGTAAATGCCTTTGAAGATACCCTGGCACAGCTCACCGCAAGGTATAACATTAAAACCTCGAGCGGTGCCGATGGCACCGTAATAGTAACCGGCACCGATGTAAAAGCCGTGCAGCTTTACAAAACCATTATAGAGCGTCAGGACAATGCCATTACCGAGCTCAACCACCGCAGCAACATTAAAGAGCAGATGGAAGTGTCTATCGGCACCAACAACTCTTCGCTGTATATTGTAGAAAAGGCCTTCCCGGCCGATAGAAGAGAAAAGCCCGTGCGCTGGCTGGTGGTCACGCTCACGGTGCTCATTACGGCATTTGTGTCGCTGATCGGGGTCTTGCTGATAGAACAAATACGCGAGATAAAACAACAACTGTAGCATGACGCACAGTTTTGACCGCACTCAGCTATTTTCTTTTCTGGGACTGGGGGCCGTGTCTATCGCCTCGGTGCTGTCGGCCTTTTATCTGGATGCGCTGTATTTAATGTTGGTGCCCTTTGCCGTTCTGTTTATCGGTATCGGCATCATAAATTTCCGGGTGCTGTATTATCTCCTGCTGTTTTCGCTCCCGCTTTCGTTCGAGTTTAGTTTTGGCCCTTCGCTGGGTACCGACCTGCCCGATGAGCCTTTAATGATAGGCATGCTGCTGCTGGCTACCGTTTATGTGTTTCAAAACCCGGCTTCACTCCCCCTCGGATTTTTTCGGCATGTTATCATTCTGGCTTTGCTGGCACATCTCTTCTGGATACTGATTACCTGTTTTACTTCCATCAATGTGCTGGTGTCTACCAAAGTTTTTTTGTCGAAGTTGTGGTACGTGGGCTCCTTTACCGTGATGACGGCTATTGTGGTAAAAACAAACGAAGACCTCAAAAAAGTGTTCTGGTGCATTTATATCCCGCTCACCCTTTTAGTAATACAAGCCATTATCCGGCACGGGCTGGCGGGTTTCCCGTTTGATGAAGTGAATAAAGCCATGCCTCCGTTTTTCCGCAACCACGTGAACTATGCGGCCATGCTCAGCATCTTTCTGCCGTTTATTTTAATGGCCCGCAAGTGGTATGGCAGCGGTACGGCCACCCGAAAGTTGCTCAGTGCTTCGGTGGTGCTTTATGTAGTGGCCATTTATCTGTCGTATACGCGCACGTGCTACATTGCCGTGCTGGCCATTGCCCCGTTTATTTTTGTGGTGAAGCAGCGATGGATAAAACCCGCCTTGCTCCTGGTGGCGGTGGTGGTGGCAGTTTTCTGCGGCTATCTGGCACATAATAACAACTACCTCAAGTTTGCCCCCGAGTTTGAAACAACCATTTATCACGATGAGCTATCGGACCACCTGGCCTCTACTTTTGAAGGCAAAGATGTAAGCAGTATGGAGCGCGTGTATCGCTGGATTGCCATTGCGCACATGTTTCAGGAACGGCCGGTGTTTGGTTTTGGAGCCGGTAACTTTTTTCCGTATTACCAGCGCTATACAGTCACCAGCTTTGAAACTTATATCAGCGATAACGAAGAGCGCTCCACAGCCCACAATTACTTTCTGCTGCTACTGGCCGAGCAGGGCATATCAGGCCTGGCCGTGTTTCTGTTGCTCACGGCTGTGCTTTTTATTTATGGCGAAAACATTTACTACCGAATGAAAAACGATGCCGATAAACATCTGGTGCTGTGGCTGCTGGTGATATTGGCCATGGTGTATGTCAATCTGTTGCTCAGCGACCTGCTGGAAGCCGATAAGGTGGGGCCTTTCTTCTTTATAGCTATAGCGCTGCTGGTGAGTCTGGACAGGCGCGAGCCAAAAGCTACTTAAACCGAAGTGTAAGGAGGGTGATGTCGTCATCAAACTCGGTGCCTTTCATAAAAGCAATCACCCGGTCAAGCAGGCCGGTGTTAAACGCTAGTAGCGGCATGTCGGAATTTTCATTGATAAAATCAATGAGGCCTTCTACTTCAAACAATTTTCCATCCGGGTCAGAGGCCTCCGAAAGTCCATCGGTATAATTCACCAATAAAGACCCCGGCTCCACGTGCACTTCGCCATAGTTGATATAGGGCAGTGCATCAAACATGCCTAAGATCGTGCAGCCTTTATCCAGCAATTCTATACCACCACTGCTCTTAAGAATGGAGGGATTGTGGCCGGCATTCACATAAGTCAGCAATCGGGTTTTGTAATTATAGGTAGCCACAAAGAGTGTAATAAATTTTTCGCCTTTAGTGATTTCGAGCACCTTGGTATTGAGCACGTCTATAAACTGTGGCAGCGAATATTTTCGGGTGAGCAGAATGCGCATATTCGCCTGAAAGTTGGCCATGAGAATAGCAGCCGGAATCCCTTTGCCCGAAATATCGCTGATGCAAAAGGCGATTTCGTGGTCATTGATTTGCACGTAGTCGTAATAATCGCCCCCGATGTTTTTATGGGGTTTATAGAATGCAGAACATTCTAAATATTCGTTGTTCGGCAACTTAGAAGGAACCAGCATGTTCTGCATGTCGGCTGCCAGTTTCAGTTCCTTCTGCATTACCAACTGATCTATCTGACTCTTGAACAGTTTTTTGTTTTCGTTGGCCACCACAATAATGTTGGTGATGGTTTGAATGAACTTTAGTTTTTCTTCTTTGGTGTCGCGGCTTTCGTTTCCAAAGGGACCAATAAGCGCAAAGCCAATGGATTCTTTTTTATGCGTTACCGGCATCAGTATTTCAAAATCTGCCAGCGCTTCATCTTTTAATGCCGCCACGGGAGTGGTAAACGAGAAAGGCGTAAGCTTGGTTTGCACATCGTATAATAGTATGTCCGGTGGCAAATCACCGGGCGTAATGCAAACCCACTTTTCTTCGTTTTCTTTAATGAATAGGCCAATTTTTTTTACCCCAAGCTGAGCGTGCAAAATGTTTTCGTAGATGCGCGCCAGCGCATTGATGGGCATGTTATTGTTTACGGCACGGGTGATCTCCAACAGGGAATCTATCTGCTGCTGCTTGATAGCAAGCAAGCGCTCCGTGGCGCTTACGTGTTTCTTTAAAAAGTCAAGTTCAGAAAATTCAGATTGAGGCATAGGGTGCAAAAAACCGTGCTGAATGTAGTAGTAATTTTCAGATTCGGGAGGAAAGCATCCGGCTATGCCGTTTTAACTCAGGCTCAGTTTAGTATAGGCGCGCATCCACCGGTCGGGCAGTTCTTGTTCGCAGGCCATCTCATAATCTTTGAAAGAGCAAGGCACCAGATTGTGGCGGGCAAACTTCTCTTTTTCGCCCATGGGCATTTCCATCCACCAGCGGTCTGTTTTCTGGCTACGCCAAAAAACCAGTTCATGGCCGGTGTCGTCCAGGTGCACCGTGAATTTGAGGTGGTTAGATAAATCAATAGGATAATCGCCCACCCGCGAATAAAATCCTTCTACAAAATACCAAATCATCTGCGCTACCAGTTGAGCGGTTTGCCGGTTGTTGTCGTATCCTGGATTCATTTCGTAAAAACCGATAGAGGTCAATTTATCGCTCAACCCGGCATAGCGGGCAATCTGGCAAAGTTCCTCGCCACTAAATCCATTGGGCGATGCCTGCGCATGGGCCGGTGCATCGGCCTGGCGCACGCACGACAGGTCTATGGTCAGCATATCGGCATCGCGCAACACCGGCTCCACTTCTTCCAGATTGGCGCGCACCAGTCCTAATCGCTGGCAATCAAAATTCAAACTTTGCAAAGTTTCCACGGCTTTGCTATCGTTCAAATAGGTCTGATGACCCAGATGCGAGTAGTTAAAAAGATAGTTGGGCGTATGGGTGAGCATATGCATCACAAAAGTGGAGGCATCTATGTGTTGCGAGTTGGGTTCAAACATGTCGATACGCTCATCGATGTTGACCACGTTGATGAGCGTCTGTAATCCTTTGTAGCCAATGTATTGGCCAAAAGTGAGATCGTGACTGCCACCTATAATTACCGGAATTACCTTGTGTGTAATCAGCTCAAGCACAATGGTGGCCATAGCAAAGTATGTGTCGCGAAGCGTTTCACCTGCTTTAATATTGCCTAAATCTATAACGTGAAATTCTTTTTCTACCGGGGGTAAAAAGAGTTTATAAAATTCTTTGCGAATGGCATCCGGAGCTTTGGCCGTTCCGGAGTTTAACACATTCCCTCTGTCGTCCGGCACGCCAATAAGGGCAATATCATACCAACCTATTTCAGGTTCTTTGCCGTCAAAAATATAGATGTAGTTACCGATTTGGCCGGGGTGCAGTTCTTCACCTTCCAGAAATGTTTCTTTGTTAATGGGAGACAGAAAGTCGTATATCATCTCATGAAGATAAACAGACCCCTGCGCGCAAGCGGTATGGCTGTATAAAAATAAATGAACGGACTACTTGTGGAGTGTAGTGTTTGTTGTAGTATACTCTTTGTGCGGAGCATGGGGATGCCAGCCAAAAACGGCCAGCATAATAAAGAAGGAAATAACATAGGCTAACGGAACATGCCAACCTTTCCAAATCCAGTCTTTTACACTTTTGGCTTCGGGATACAGGTTGGAAACAGCTACACCGGCACTACTGCCAAACCACATCATGCTGCCGCCAAAACCTACAGCGAAAGCCAATACACCCCAGTCGTAGCCGCCTTGGGTAAGTGCCAGTTTGGTCAAAGGAATATTATCAAATACAGCCGATATAAATCCCAGCGAAAGTGCAGTTTGCCAGCTGGCACCGGGTAGTTCATCGACCGGCATCATAGAAGCGCAAAGCACTAAAGACAAAAGGAAAATGCTACCGGGCAAGGCGTATTTTAGCTCCGTCCACTCTCCTTTGATGAGGAGCGTTCCGGCAAAAATAGCGACCCAAACTCCGAACGCAGGGAAATCAAGTGTCAAATTAGAAACCAAGGCACCTATCAATATCATGAGACACACGAGCAACCTTTTCCAGCTAATGTGTGCGCCTACAATTTCATCGCGCAAAATGGGTTGAAATTTATCCTGCTGCAGCGACCCAATAATCCCGAAAATAAATACTGCCGGCACGGCCGCAGCATAAGCATGTATCACATCCATAGCATCTACACCGTCTATCCACATCATGGTGGTGGTGGTGTCGCCCAAGACACTGCCACTTCCACCGGCATTGCTGGCTGCTACAATAGCCGCGAGGTACCCAATATGCACCTTCTTTTTGAAAACCACGTGGGCCACTCCTCCGCCAATCATGGCAGCCGCTATGTTGTCGAGAAAAGCTGAAATAGTAAAGACCAGCAGCAACAGTACGAATGGTCCTTTCCAGTCATCGGGCAGATAATGTGGCAGTTTGGCGGGTATACCCGAGTGCTCAAAATGCTTAGCTAAAATGGCAAACCCGAGTAAAAGCCCGAGCAGGTTAAGTAAATCTTTGGATTCGTGCTGCAGGTGGTGCAGCAGATTAAAATCCGTGAAGCCCAACTTGTATACCAGCACTGCTGCAAGGCCCAGCAGAGCCACTTGCAATGTTTTGTGATGAAACAAGGCCACCCCCACCAGGGTAAGCGCAAAAATGTAAAAGGCGATGTCTATACCGAACAGATGCATGATTGCAATATAGGAGTAGTTTAGAAAAAACAGAACATCTCTTAGTTTCGAACAAAATTACAGCGTATGCAAGCAGTCCTTCTGGTGGGTGCAGGAAGTTTTATAGGCGGGGTGATGCGTTATCTTCTATCGCAGGCGGTGCAAACAAAACTGAATTTCATTTTCCCTTACGGAACATTTATAGTAAACGTAATCGGATGTTTTGTGATAGGTGCGGTTATTGCTTTGGCCGACAAGCAGAGTATGAACAACGATTGGAAACTGTTTGTGGCCACGGGCATTTGCGGTGGTTTTACCACCTTCTCGGCATTCAGCAACGAAACGATTGTTCTGCTAAAAGATGGCCATGCTGGTGTTGCATTTACCTATGTAGCGGCCAGCCTATTGGTGGGGTTGTCTGCCACTTATCTAGGGTATTTATTGGTAAAGTGATTAAAAAAACGGAGTAGTAATCTCTTACTACTCCGTTTTGTATGGCTGTAATACTCTGTTACTGCTTCACAAACCGCTGAGATCCTATTCCATCTTCGGTTACCACGGTAATAATATAGTTGCCAGCAGGCAGATTCGAAGTGCTGATAGTGTTGTAATTGATCACATTTACCGGCATCAATTGACCCATGGTATTATGGATTTCTACCCGCACAGCGGTTCCCAAATCAATATCCAGCTGCATTACATCATTCACCGGATTAGGATACAATTTGAACTTATCGAGTGTTGTTATTTCTCCTACAGCCGATGGGGTTTCGCCATAAGCCAGGTTGAGTACCGGTGCCCATTCCGGCTCATCGGTATTGCTAAAGGTCACCGTGCCTCCGGTAAAGCCGGGTGCAGAAATCATAAACTGAACCGGTGCCTGATTATTAATCAAAGCAAGAAACGATGCCGGCAAATCTAGACGAATCCAGTGGTTGGTATTGTTATCGCCAAAGCGGCAGGGCGTACCATTCATGTCCGATGGAGCGGAAAAATCAGCAGCTTCCACGGCTGCGGTGGCTCCAAAATTTCCAATCTTCATTTTCACATCCAAAGTACCACTCACCGGATTGCTGCCACTGAGGGCTTCTCTACGCAAAAAGATGCTGGCTTTAGACAAGGTGGTGTCGGCCATGCCGCTGGTATTGAAAGAAAGAACCGTGGAAAAGCTTTCTCCGGCAGATTCGCCCAACAGTAAAGAGGTGGAGATATTGCCGGTGGAAGACACCGAACCGGTTTGGTTGTTATTCTCCGACAAGGCATAAAAATCATCCATAAACAATTTGTGATAAAACTTCTGGATGTTGTATTCAATTAATGCCAGGTAGCCCGGTGCTGATAAGTGGAAACAGTCTTTGGTCACAAAATAGTCGCGCATGGAAACGGCCGGGGAAGGATAGTTAGGGTCGCCCAGTGGCAACGGCAAACTCATAGCAGCATAGGTGCCGCCCGGTGGCACACCCAGCGGACTGGTTTGGCCGAAGGTATATTGCATGAGTCCGGTGGCATTCACAAAATCAAGCTGCGGGTCAGCAGCCGCCTTTGTAGCAACGGTGTCCGAGAATCTATTCAACAGATTATTGATATCAATGAAAGAAGGAAACTCCATGTCCTGCCATGTTTGATAAAACGGGTGGCTACTTTGCAGCGGTGATGTATTAATAACTTCACCAAAGTTGGGATAAGTATATCCTCCCCATACTACACGCATACCCGGTTTAGTACTTTTCAGGAAACGAATCACTGAATCGATATTGGCCTGCACGTTGTTGCCCAACGTATCTAAGGCACCGGGAGTCATGCTTACTTTCCAATCGCCCATCATATCGTTTCCGCCAATACTCAAGTGAATTACTTCAATACTAGGGTTTTGGTCTATCAGATTTTGAATTTCTGTTTGCTTGGTAGCTGTCATGAAATCAGGAGCTTCGGCTCCGTTTTCTGCCACCACCGTGTTGGAGACAAACTTATAGTTGGAGTGGCCCCAGTTTTTAAGGGCATTGTTAAAGGTTTGGTCGGTATTCATAAAAAATGCCCAACTGTCGCCCACCAATAAAACTTTAGGTTTTGGTGTTTCGACACATTGTGCAGCCAATTGCTGTATAGCAATTGTAAAACTGAAGAGGAGTAAGAGTACATTCTTTTTCATGGATGATGCTTTTGTTTATTAA
>CAYQRR010000052.1:0-11735 GCA_964419635.1 uncultured Chitinophaga sp.
CAGGAAGCCAAAAAAAATGACACCTGGCGGCTTAAAGTGCGCAGCGGAAATGAGTTTCTTCTGAACGATACCGATAAACTAGTGTGGCTGGGGCATGCCAGCTTTTTCATTCAGCGAAATGGAGTTCGTCTGCTTATTGATCCCATATTTTGTCGTATAACCGGACTGGTACACAGGAATGCTGCGAAGCCATACTCAGCAGAAGATTTTAAGAATATTGATTACGTGTTGGTGTCTCATGCACACCGCGACCATTGTGATAAATCTAGTTTGCAAAAAATATTTGCACTCAATAATGCCACTCTACTTACCTCGCTGAACACAGGTAAACTGGTCAGTAGCTGGGTTTCGGGCCTCGCCTTTCAGGAGGCAGGATGGTATCAGCAGTACAACTTGCCACAGGAAAACTTCCGCATCACCTTTCTGCCCACCCAGCATTGGAGTAACCGGTATATGCACGACATCAACAAAACCCTCTATGGCAGTTTTATGATGGAGCTGGATGGCATTAATCTATTTTTTAATGGAGACTCCGGCTATTGCACTTACCCTAAATATATTGGCGAATTGTTTCCACACATAGATGTAGCAATGGTAGGAGTTGGGGCTTATCATCCGCCATTGATGATGAAAGACGTACACACCAATCCTTACGAAGCTGTTCAGATTTTTCATGACTTAGGAGCTAAAACATTGGTGCCTATGCATTATGGCACTTTTGATTTAGCGGATGAACCGCTGGGAGAACCCTACCGCGTATTGAAACAATTGGAACAGGAGCAAAAGATAAACGGTCTATTGAGAATATTGGAAGTAGGTGAGGTGATGGATTTGTAAATGTTACAAATAGTATTTGCCACCGTTCTCCTTGAGATGTTTTTCAGCAGTGCGGTAATCGGGCATCATCTGTTCCACTAGTTTCCAGAACGCAGCAGAATGGTCATGGTGCACCAAATGAGCCAGTTCGTGTATATATACGTAATCTATAACAGCTGGTGGTGCAAACATCAAGCGTACGGAAATGACGATGTTGCCGCTGTGTGAACAGTGTCCCCAAAAACTGGAAGCGTATTTCAACTTCACGGAGTTCACCTGCTTCTTAAAAAAACGCTCATTTAATTCATGTATCCGCTCTGTGACTGAAGGGAGAAAAAATTTGCACAGACATTTGGATACTAAATAAGAGCAGGTGCTTTCCTCCACCTCTTTAGAAAGCCCCTTGGAAAGCGACAATACAATATTGTTTTTAAAAATTCGTGCAGTGGACTTTGGTAGGTCGTGGTAGTGAATAGAAATGGAGAAGTCATATTGCCCAACCTTGAGTATTTCGCCATTTACATATCTGCGTTGTTGCAAATTTTCCAGCAGCTCCGGTTTGTCACTCAGCTTTTCTTTGGCCCACTTAAGAAGGTTGTCAATGTGCTTGCGTTGCTCCTCTTTTGATTGCCGGCCAGCAATGCGAATAATGATGCCGTTTTTATTGACACTCGCCCGATTGTTGAATCTGGGCTCAAACAAAATTCTCACCGGCACAGCATCTCCGTTTACCTCCAGCTCAAAATTTTGCTGAATAGGAGGTTCTTGCTCTTTGCTGTTTACGGCCGGAAAAAGATTTTCGAATAGCGATAACATAACCGGGCGCTAAGGTCAAAATTTACAGGGGCAATTGATATTCTACTTTTCAACAGCATCGGAATCGCTCCTTTGGGGGAGCTTTATTCCCCTGCCTTACCCTTCTCTTTTTTAATCTTTCTAACGAGATCTTTTCGCAACCCGGTTTCTTTTGAAATTTCGGCTACTGTTTTGCCACTGTCTATCATTTCTTCAATTTTTTGGCGGTAGTCCGCTTCCAGTATCTGCTCCTTTACAGGTTCGTCACGTTGAAAAGCAGGTTCCTGCTCCAAGGATGGTTCCTTTTTTTCGCTCCAAGGATTCCACAAAAAGAGTGCAGCTACTACAATGAGCAGTAAACTCGCCCACATTAAAGGTCTGTTGCTTTTGGGTTTATTTGTTGTAGCTTGATCGTTTGCAGTATCCTGTGTCATCTGTTTTGTTTTTGTCAAACATAATCAATGAGCGCAACACTGATTGTATAATGTAGTCCCTTTTGTTTAGGCACTACACTACTTTATTGGCACAGCAGCTGGCAGCATGTGCTTCCGGTTTGGCTTTAAAGGTAAAGCCCATGGAAAGTATGTAACCCATGGCTTCGCTGAGTGCTGCATTGGAGCCAAAGCGTGGGTTGGTATTAATGTCGGCATGTACTTCTAATTCGGTTTGGTATCGGTCAAACAACTGGCACAAATGGTAGGCTATCTCAATAGAGCGAGCCACCTCGGTCAGCATTCTTTCCTTCAGCGACATTCGCTGTAGTGTTTTATCATTATTGATGTACATAAAACCTCCCCTGCCTTTGCGCAGAATCACAATCACTGTGGCAAACTCTGTTTCGGCACCCCGCACTTGCGAGTCGGTGCCGATGCACACCTTAATTTCGTTTCCTAACTCTTTTTCTTTAATGAGCGATTTCTCTACCGCTTCGGCAATGCTTCCTTGTATGTTGCTGCCATCTAACCTATGCCATCTCGATTGTAATACCGATTCCATAAGCGTATGTTTTATATAACCCGAATGTACTTACCATTTATTTAGTTTCCCTCTATTCGCAAGTTATATTTTCAACAATTTTCAATTCTTGAGAATTAGAAAGAATAAGAGTGAAGCTTGCTTTTCATAACCTGGGATTATCCACAGGTAAACCCTGTCCCAAGAAGAATTTTTAATGGTTTGATTAAACTAAATGAAAGCATCTCGGTCCATGAGGCATAACAACCTGCCTGACTTTATTTTAAAAATTGGGAGGTGGAAGCTGAAAAGATTTATTTACAGGCAGGCGGCAACCACTTCTCTCAAAAAATCAAAAGTTATGAATACAAAACACATTAAAACTATGACCACATTATTGATGGCCTTAGTAATGATGACACTCTACTCGTGTCGCAAAGATTCCGGAACAGAGGACAATACAGTCGCTTACAGCCAGGCTACATCGGAAGAAACGTATAACGATGTTCAGAACATTGCCGATGAAGCAGCTCAAACCGGTAGTGTAAGTTACAAAAGTGATGAGGTGAATGCCTTGTCAGGCTGTGCCGTGGTCACTCGCGATACGGTTTCGGTGCCACGCGTAACAACGATTGATTTCGGTAGCGGGTGTGTGGGTGCCGATGGAAGGACACGTTCAGGTAAAATCATTGTATCACACACCGGACCATACCGTGACCCCGGAACGGTCATTCAGATAACATTTGACAACTACTACGTGGACGGTAATCAGGTACTCGGCACAAAAACCATCGAGAATATGGGGGTGAATAATGATGGGCATACCTACTTTCAGGTCAGCGTAAACGGATCCATTGTATTAGCGAACGGTGCAGGGACCATCCAATGGACCTCCGAGCGGGTTCGTGAGTGGGTTGCCGGGGAGGCTACTCCTAATCGGGATGATGATCAATACAGCATTTCCGGTACAGCCAATGGCACAGCTGCGAATGGAGATGTTTTTAGCGCTACCATCACCACTCCTTTGGTTCGTAATTTGGCTGCGGGATGCAGACGGCATTTTGTGAGTGGTGTGGTGTTGTTGCAGCGCACCAATCGCCCCGACCGATTAGTGGATTTTGGAAATGGCAATTGTGATGATTTGGCTGTAGTGACAGTAAACGGAAACGCTCATACTATTACACTTCACTAGAGTTACAGGGTGTAGATAAGCCATCGCCTCATGGAATTTTGAGGTGATGGCTTTTTTTACTCAGGTAAGGTAAAGTAGAATGTAGTGCCTTGTCCGGGTGTGCTCTCCAGCCATATCTTACCATTGTGCCGCTCTACAATCTTTTTGCAAATAGAGAGCCCTAAGCCGGTGCCGGGATATTCGCTTTTGGTATGTAGCCGGTGAAATGGTTCAAATATTCTATCCTGATGTTCAGGCGCTATGCCAATTCCATTATCAGTGATGACGAATAATTTTTCACGACCCAGATATTTGGACGATATGATTACTTCCTGCTTTGGGTGTTGGTTGTACTTGACGCCATTAGACACCAGATTTTGAAACACTAACAGTATGAGGTTTCTATCACAACTAATGGTCCCTAAATCTTGATATTCTACTCGTGCATCTTTCTCCTTTATCTGCACACTCAGATGATTTACTACATCTTTCATTAACTCGTTTACATCAATGACACTTTTTACAATTTCAGTTCGGGTAATTCTGGAATAAGAGAGCAAATCGCGGATAAGCTGCGATAACATGATGGCACCCCGGTTCGCATATTCAATGTATTCATCGGCATCGGCATCTAGTTTGCCCGAATATCTTCTCTTCAGTAACTGCATGTAATTCGAAATCATGCGCAAAGGCTCTTGGATATCGTGCGATGAAACAAAGGCAAATGTTTCCAGGTCGGCATTACTGCGTTCCAGTTCCTTACTGCGCTCCTCCAGCATTTGTTGGTAGCGTTTGCTCCTTCGTATATCACGGCTTTGACTGAGCACCAAATGTTCGTTGGAATCTTCGAGTGGAACAAAAATGGTTTCCAGCCAGATGTAGCTACCATCCTTGTGTAAGAGTCGATATTGTGCGGGTGTTTGCAGAGATACATCTGTGCTCACGTCCATTTTGATGGCACGAATAATGTGCTGATCATCGGGATGTACAATTTCATAAGGTTTTCTTCCGAGGAGTTCATCCGGTTCGTAGCCGAGTAGTCGCTTAATGGAAGGACTGATGAATTCTAAACGGCCATCTGTATTATGGATACAGATGAGGTCGAAGGAATTTTCGGCCAACAGCCGATACTTTTTTTCACTTTCCGCCAGTTTATCTTCTATTCCAAATCTATAACGAATGAGCACTAACTGTGCCAGCGATGCAATAATATAGGTTCCGTAAAAATCAAAACTTGCTTGCGTATTGTGGTCTGCAATTATTGATGTGAGTATCAATGCAACATTTACCGTTACGGTATGAATAATGTATGCTTTCTCGTTTCTGAAAAACCAGCCGGATATTGTATACACTACAATAAACTGATAGGCGTATTGTTCATTAAAAGAAGTGCCGTATAGCAGAAACACATTACCCAGATTCAGTAAGTAAATCAGTGAGTATCCAAGTTCTTTATAATATTTTTTTGACGGCTGATGGAAGCTTAGCAATAGGAAGATAACGAATGCATAAATGGAATCAATGGCATTGATCCACTCATGCGATACAGGGCCTTTGATGGGATCATTATCACCAAAAAGCGTGAACGCAGCGAAGCCCACCGCGGTCATTAAAAACAGGTAGCGGGCTGTTTTTACTTCGTCAAGAACAAAGTCTGTAATCCTTTTATAAAAATCTGCGAGCATCAACTATCGAATGTATAAACAAAAACTGCCCGATGAAGTTTCATCGGGCAGTTTAACGCAGATTTAGATTTAAAAGTTTAGCGGAGCAGGGTCACCGTGCCTTTGAATCGCTGATTCTCACCATCCAGGAATGTTACGTTGACTACGTATACATACACGCCCGGTGGCGCTTCCTTGCCTCTGTAGAATCCATCCCATCCGGTGTTTTCGTTGAAGCTATCGAATACTTTTTCTCCGCTGCGGTTAAATACCATTAGGCTGTAATACGTTACATTGTTTACAAAAACAGAGAATACATCATTCGCATTGTCGCCATTCGGTGTAAATACGTTTGGTATAAATACCGGTTTCTGAGCATCCACGCTCACATTGATAGTAGCGGTTACCGTGCAGCCGCTTACATCTGTAACCGTAACTGTGTAGGCGGAGTTTCGGATGGCCGAGAACACCGGAGAAGCACAGTCATCGCAGCTTAGATAATTGGCCGGGCTCCATTCATACGTATAGGTGCCGGCCGGCTGCACATTTAGATTTATTGGTAACTCTGTTCCGAAGGGAATGGAATCAAATGATAGTGTAGCCAAAGTAAACTGTGGCGGTTCGGCAACAGCCATCGTACTTGTTTCTGAACAATTATTGATATCGTTTACCGTTACCGAGTAAGTGCCCGCTCCTACGTTGCTCAAAAGGCTGCCCACGCTGCCATTACTCCAATTGTAAGTATACGGAGCGTTGCCGCCTGTGGTGCTCACAGTTACCGATGCATCCGTAAACCCAAAGCAGCTGGCACCTGTTACGTTATCTATATTTAAGATCAATTGCGCAGGTGATGAAATAGTGTAGCTGGCAGTATCGGCACACGCATTACCATCTGTGGCCACTACCTCGTAGCTTCCCGCTGCCAGAGTAGTAGCCGTGGCACCGGACTGTACTGGGGTGGTGTTCCAATCAAAATTATATGGGGACTGCCCTCCTGTTGCATTTACGGTTATACTACCATCATTATTGCCAAAGCATGTTTCATCCTGGGAACTTACCAGCGACAATACCGGTGCAGGATTGACTGCAACCGTGATAGAATTGCTCAAGAACTGACATCCGTTGGCATCGGCACCGGTCATAAAGAACGTGCCGCTTTGCGAGGTGGTGATGGTGTTCCCCACCGTAGTATTGCTCCACAAATAAGTAACGTAAACAGAATCTGCCGTCAGTGTTACACTACCTCCATCGCAGAAGGAAACCGGACCCGATGCACTGATAGTGGTTGGTGCCACCGGGTTGAGAGTAACATCTACTGTGTCGAAATCGAAGCATCCGTTCTCTATCACACCTAACACAAGTTGATTAATGACAGGAGCCGGGGTGGTGTTAGTGCTGCTGAAAGTAGGATTAGAACCGGTAGAAGAAGATAAGTCAGCAGCCGGATTCCACTGATACGTATAAGTGCCAATAGCCGGTGCCCCAATTTGCACCGAGCCACCACTGCATACTGTTACATCGGCACCGGCATCGGCCACCGGGTTATTATTAACTGTAATGCTTTGTGTGATTTGTGCGGATGTGAAACCATTATCTAGTACATCTAATGTAAGGTTTTTAGCGCCTGCGGTATTCCATTCAATACTATAGGGGCCTTGTCCGCTACCGCTCACGATTGTTCCTCCATCAAATCCCCACGTATAGTTGGCATTTGCCGGAGAGCCTCCTGTGTAGGTGACAGTGGCAGCAGCATCTACGCACACTTGAGCGGGGGCAATGGTGAAGCTTTGTGCCGCACCACCCAGTAGTGTTACATTAATAGTGTCATAGGCTTTGCAGTTATAGCGGTCAGTAACCTCCACGATGTAAGAGGTAGTAGCTGCAGGAGTCACCTGATAAGGGTTAGCGGCTGAGTTGCCAGGTGTCCAGTTATAGACATACGGACTAGAACCCAACAAGGTGGAAGCCGACAAATTCACTGGATTGCCACCGCAGATAGACGTATCGTTGTTAGACGTTATTTGCGGACAAAGATTAACTTCAATGACCGACACGCTTTGACGGTCGCAAGGCAAATCGTTCCAGGTACCCGAAGAATAAATCTGCATGCAGTCTTCACCCTGCGCGCACTGCAACGCCTGACTGCCCGAGCAGCCCCCTAAAAAGTCAGGGAAACTACAGCAGGTAGCTCCTTGTCCGTTGTTATTTGGTTCTCCACCGTTCCAGTTTAAATAGCTCATGGGGGTGCCGTCCAGCGTTACCCAGTTGCCTTCGCTGGCCTGGTCGGTGTAGCCCACCCATACAGCACTGTTGGCAGAAATAATCCCGGCTGCATTTAAGGCAGCTACCACCGCGGTGTTTTCGGCTGCATCATTAAACACGACCAGGTGTGCGCCCAATTGTTGCGCATCTTGTTCGCTGAGCGCTGCATTTTGCGAAGTAGGGTTGATGAAATACATGCTGCAATCCTGTCCCACCACACCATTCAAAGGAACATAACCCGCATTCGTGAACGTGGTTAATATCTGATTGATGTCGCAAGTAGATACGGGCTGATTGCATACTTGTGTGGTAACACTTACCGCTTCATCCACATAGCAGCCATACCGGTCAGTGCTTCTTACGGTGTAAGTTGTAGACGATGCAGGTGCTACGGAAACAGAACTGCCACTGCCTCCGGGAGTCCATGTGTAAGTGTAAGGATTGGAACCTAAGATGGTGGAGGCGGCTAAAGTGATATTGGTGTTTTCGCAGATAAGCGTATCGGGTGTGGCGGTTACAACCGGGCAGAGATTTACTTCCACCACTGAAATAGCCGGTAAATCGCAAGGTTGGTCGTTCCACTCTCCGCTGGGGTATAGCTGTACACAATCTTCGCCTTGCGTGCACACAATGGAACTTTGGCAACTGCCAAGTGTGCAGCAACTGAATAAACCGGATGGGGTTTGGTTATTCGGTTCTCCGGCATACCAATTGGTAAAGGCATTGGTGTTTTGATCCAGCCAGATAAAGTTGCCCTCTTGCGCTACGTCCGTAAAGCCAATCCAGATTTTAGGCGTATTGAAGTCATAACCGGCTGCCGTCAGCGCAGCTACAATGTCTGCGTTTTCCTGGGCCGATTGAATAGATACCATGTGCGCTCCCAATAGTTGCGCCTGCGCTTCGCTGGCCGTAGACGACTGCGAAGTGGGGTTAATGAAATACATGCTGCAGGGATTATTGATGTTATTCAACTTGATGTAACCGTTGGCAAGAAATGTGGAATCAATTTCGCTAGGGCGACAACCGGCAGGCGTTACGCAAGGAGTCACAGAAACCAACACTTGTGCCGTATCGGTGCATCCCCATAAATCCTGCACACCGGCTACATACACGGTGTTGGTAGCCACGGTTACGTTGTAAGTGTTGCCGGTGCTTAAAGGAGTAGTGCTGGGGGGTAAAAACCAAGCAGTTTGGTTAGGCAAAGAGCCGAAGATGGTGCTGGCAGACAGGGAAATGGGTTGGTTGGCACAGCCTGTTCCTCCGGCAACCGATACTTGCGGGCACAGATTTACCTTTACAATCGATTTGCCGGTAGGAGCAATAAATGCAGCAATGTCTTCGGTCATTAAATCATTCCATCTGCCATTGCTTAGCTGTAGCTGTCCGCCATTTTCACCAATGCTTGGGTAGCCCGAAGTGTTATTTGGTTCACCGGCATTCCAGTTGGTAAATCCATTGGCGGTGCCATCGAGCCAAGACCAGTTGCCCTCGCTGGCTGCATCGGTGTAGCCCATCCACACCACTGTGTTGCTGGGGATACCCGCAGCCAGCATGGCGGCTACAATAGAATCATTTTCTGCCTGGCTGGAGATAGATGCCAGGTGAGAACCTAAGCCAACGGCAATGTCCTCTGCAGCTTGCCAGGTGGTGTTGTTGGCATTATAGAAATACAGGTTGCAGGGCTGTCCGCCTACAAAAATCTGCTGAAAGCCCTGTGTCTGGTAAGTCTGAATGATGTTGCCAATGTTACAAGTGGGCGATTGCGCTTTTGTAAATAGGAAAGTGGAAACAGTCAGCAACAGTAGTAATGCTTTTTGCATAAAGATTTGAAATGATTTAGGTTTCAATAACAATGAAATATATCGTCTGTTTAAATGTAAAATGTAAGCTGCTTAAAAAATGCGCGCTAATATAGACGAAACACTTACACAATCGGTGACAGCGAATACCGATTTATTTGCACCGATTCAGCGCTGCTTTGTGCTTTGCACATCCTTTACCACCAATTGCAGGCGCGTTTGCCCGTTCCATTCGTTTTTGTCAAGATGATATGCCAGGTCAAAGGGTCCGTTTTTTACCAATGGAAATTTATCGGCCATGCCGAACCCAATGCCATCATATACTGTAGGACCCTGTTTGCGAACCGAGAATTTAATATGAGCGTCTTTTAATACTCGGCTCCAACCCGTGTCGGTCAGATTTTGAGTCACAAATAGTGGTTTCATGTTGCCCGGGCCAAAGGGGGCCATTTCTTGGATAATGTTGTAAAAGGAATCGGAAACTATCTCGGGCTCAATAATGGCATCCACCTCCAATGCCGGTATTAACTGTTCTTCGGTAATGCTGGCGCGCACGACCTCGTCAAACTGTTTTGCAAAGTCCTCCAGGTTTTCGCGTTTCAGGGTAAGCCCGGCCGCAAACTTATGTCCACCAAACTGTATAAGCAAGTCCCGACATTCATAAATAGCCTCATAGAGATCGAACCCTTTTACCGAACGGGCGCTTCCGGTTAATATACCTTCGCTTTCGGTGAGCACAATGGTGGGCCGGTAGTGATTTTCGGTGAGTCGTGAGGCCACAATGCCCAGCACTCCTTTGTTCCAGCTTTCGTGAAATAAAACGGTGGACTTACGGTCTTGTTGCATACTATCGGCTGCTATCATTCCCAATGCATGCTCCGTAATGGTTTTGTCCAGTTCTTTTCGGTCTGCATTCAGGCGATGCAGTTGATAGGCCTGTTCCACCGCTTCAGGATCCACCTGTTCACTGATTAAGAGTTGAACGGCTTGCCGGGCATCATCCATTCGACCAGCGGCATTTATGCGGGGCGCTATCATAAACACTACGTCATCCACCGTCATTTGTTCTTTAATGCCAGATACCTCCATGAGTTGTTTAATTCCCGGCCCCGGGTTTGTATTAATCTTCTGTAAGCCCATATAAGCCAACACGCGATTTTCGCCTGTGATGGGTACAATATCTGCACCAATAGCCAGGCATACCAGGTCCAGATATTTGAGGTAGTTCTCCTCCGGTATATCGTAGGCCTGGGCCAAAGCCTGTACTAATTTAAACCCGATACCACATCCGCACAACTCCTTGTAAGGATAGGGGCAGTCGCTCCGTTTAGGGTCCAGCACTGCCACCGCATTGGGTAGGTGGGCACCCGGCAAATGATGGTCTCCTATAATAAAGTCAACATGAAGCCCCGTGGCATAGGCCACCTTATCCACCGATTTTATGCCGCAGTCCAGGGCTATAATTAGAGAGTATCCGTTATTCGCTGCATATTCTACCCCTTGCGTGGAAATGCCGTACCCTTCGCGGTAGCGATGCGGCACATAAAAGTCTACAGCATCATAAAAGGTTTTCAGAAACGAGTAAACGGTAGCCACAGCCGTGGTGCCATCCACATCGTAATCGCCATAAATCAGTATTTTTTCACCTCGATGAATGGCCGTTTGGATGCGGGCTACTGCCTTATCCATATCCTTCATTAAATAGGGGTCGTGGAGGTGCGCTAAGGATGGCCGGAAAAAATCACGGGCCTGCTCAAAGGTTTCAATACCACGCTTTACCAGTAACTGGCATAAAACCCGATCTATCTTCAGACTTTGCTGCAGATGATCCACCCTGGCGGCATCGGCAGGTTCAAAATTCCAGCGCATTTGCATGCAGCGAATATAGTTTTGTCCGCTTTCGGGCGAAATCGATCTGCACCCTACAGCCAAGCATCCAAAAATTGTGGCAAAAAGGAGTTCCGGTAAGTGAATCCAAAGCCCCATTTTGAAAAGAAATGGGTGCCAAAATGGCCCTACAACAAATATTCAGCCAAAATTTGGAACTATAAGTTCGAAAACTATCTTTGCGCTCCGTTTTGCAAAACCGGCTCCAAAAATATCTTATTAAATGCTGAATTGTCAGGTGTTTTAACGTCTTAAATTTTTTAAGAAGTTCAAGCGTCTGTCTCTCTCATTTATAGGTATTTATGGAAGATTTTTTAACGGCTAATTAATCCGCATTGCCATGGCAGAAACACTTAAGAAAAGTGCCGAACGTGTAAACTTCGGTAA
>CAYQRR010000053.1:0-8904 GCA_964419635.1 uncultured Chitinophaga sp.
GGAATATTGAATAGCGGCAATAGAAAAATCTTTGCCCTGCATAATTTCTTTTCGGATGTCTTCAATCTTTTCGCGGCAGCGTTTTTTCTCCGCCTCATTTACTTTCGGGAACATCACAATCTGGCTGAGCTCCAGTTCCGAGTTAAAATACGGAACACTATCGGCCGGAATGCGGTCAAAAAAAGCTTTGACTTCAGCCGGTGATACTTTGAGCCCGGCAAAAACTTTGCCTTTCATTTTATCGGCTACCAGTTGCTTTTCAATATCATCTCTGAAATCATCCTTCAGCTCCAGAATGCTTTTGCCATAATACTCTTCCAGTTTTTCCTTAGAACCAAAAATGCTGATGAAGTATTTTATCCGCCTGTCGAGTTCACTTTCCACTTCCTCGGTAGAGGCCGTTACACTATCCAGCTGCGCCTGCGACAGAAAGAGCTTTTCGAGCAGCATGTTGTTAAAGATGGCGCATTTCTCAGCGGGGTCCACTGCCACATCAGGATTTTGCGTTTGCATTTGCTGATACTGTGCTTCAATCTCAGACAGCAGCACCACATTATCGCCTACAATAGCCACCACTTTATCTACCGTGGTGCCCTGTGCCCATACAGCAGCCGGCAGCGTTATACAAAAAACGAAGAGGAATATATGTTGGAGAATTTTCATGACGGTGTATAGGTAGTTGTTTTTGCGGTTTAGAGAACGACTACTCTTTCTTTTTGTTGTCTAAAAATGTGAATATGCCTACCGAAAATCCGATTCGGGTAGTTGGGAAATCACCCTCATAGGCTTGCGTGTTAAAGTACAGACCACTTTCAATGCCCAGATTGTTATTGACAAAATATGCCATGCCCAACGATGCTCCAAAGGTAGCTCCGTTCTTGTTCGTCACATCGCCTTTGCGCACGCGGGTATACACCGAGTAGCCCCCCTGCCCCATAATGTAGCCCTTTAACTGTTTTTTGCCATAGTAGTATTTCAAGCGCGGACCTATTTGTGTGGTATACACCGTAGTCACCTGAAATTCTTTTTTGGCCTCGTTGTAATTTCGCTGGCCGGCCACTCCAAATGAGTACCGAGCTCCCACTGCAAATCCTTTTACCACAAATACGCCAAACTGGGGGGCTATCGTCATGCTAAACGTGCGCTCTATTCCGGTTCGGGTTCCGCTGATATCAATATTGCCGCCCAGCGTGTAGCGTCCCTTCTCTACCTGCGCCTGCGAAATAGTTGCCATGGCCATTAAAATAACGAGCGCTGTGTGCGTTAAAGCCTGATTCATTTTACAAATAATTCAAACGACTTAGACTTCAGCCCGTCCTGATACACTTTATTGTATACCCGATCTACCAAATCCAGTCTGCGTTTTTCAACAATGGCTTTCACCACCAGCGGACTTACAAAATCAAGCGGAGATGGATCGCCTTTTTTTACCGTATTGCTTACTTTTATAAACCAGTTGCCATCATCGGTTTTATACTCGCGATACCCCTTTTTGCCTACTTGCATACTCACCAAATCAACCTCTTTTAATGGAAAATTTTTGAGGGTATTTTCTTTTGTGTACCACATGCCTTTGTCCACCGAATAGCTGCTGGAAAACTCGCGGCAATACCCCAGCAACTTTGCTTCAGCATCCGGGTCTTCGATGGCAATCATCTTGCGCAGGTTGGGCAGGTCGGGGGCCTCGGGCTTCAGTTTAAAGAAATACAATTGATACACATCTTGCTCTAGCGGAAAGTTATCTTTCATTTTGTCGTACCAGGCGGCCAACTCATCCGGTTTCACTACGGTATCCAGTTTCTGGTTTATGATGGCTTTCTCATATTCATAGAGCATCAGTTTTTCGCGATAGTCCTCCACGAGTTTAGAAACACCCAAATCTTCTTCATCAATATTCTCGGCCGCTTTTTGCAAGAGCAGTTTTTTGCGCACCCAGTTTTCGGCATAGCTGCGCAGCACGGTCAGGCTGTCTTGATCGTGTAACCCTTTAGTCAGATTTTGTAAATCGGATGCATAAAGTTCCTCTTCGCCCACACGGGCTATCACATCGGCATCGGTTACCTCTTTCTTTTTAAAAAGAGAACAGGATGCCAGCAGCAGCAAGAGAAGGTAGAGAGGCAGTTGATGGCGCACCGGATGTATCAGCGGGTTATTCATTAAAAGCAAAGAAGTGCATTTTTCGGCACTTCTTTGGGGAGCTTATTTTTTGATGAGCGAGCGGAGCACCTCTTCGTTTACCACTACCGGATATTTCTTCCGCAACTCCTCCAGCCAGGATTTTTCAAGATACTCCTGATAATCGGAGATAATATAGCCCTTTGCCTCTTTCAGCGTTTTAGGTTCAGGGGCTACCAGCCTTTTTACCCATACAAACTGATAACTGCTATCGCTCAGCTTAGTCACCGGGCTTAAACCGGCTTTCCAGCCTGCTTTATCCACCACATCATATTCTCCTTTGGTATATTTTTTCTCAATCACAGAAATGCGGCTGTTGCTGCCTTCTTTGTTCAGTTTTTTGATGTCTTCCACCGACTTATTTTTTTTAGCCAGTTTATAAGCAGCATCGGTAATTTTTTGGTCGGTAGTGTTGAATACGGCTGCCTCGGCACGCTCCTCCCACATATATTTTTGTTCGTTTTTCTGACGGAACGCCTCCAGGCCGGTGGTGTCTTTCACGGCTTTGGTCCACACCTGGCGGTCCATGAGTTCAAATAGCAAAATACCATCGCGGTATTCTTTCATTAGATTTTTGAATTCCGGCTTTTTGCTTTCCAGCATACTCTCTTCGTACTCCAAACATTTTGCGGTTACAAAACCATCATAATACTCATTCAGCAAAGCTTCTTTTGTTTTGTCGGAGCGCTTTTTGGCGCTCTTCTCCATATAGTCTGCAAAATCGTTCACGGAATACGTTTTGCCAGCCAGCGTAAACAGTGGCTTGCCGGTGCGCAGCAGCGAGTCAGCCTTCCAGTTCCCTTTGAAAATAGCGGAGTCAATTTTGGTGTAAAGCTCTACACGCGGCTGCATATTTTCGGTAAAAGCGTTTTCGCGCTTAATGCGATTCACCAACACATCTTTGGCTACCTGTGAGCGGCTATCGCGCTCCACTTTCTTTTTAAAATCTGCTTTAGCTTCTGCAAACGTTGGCGTGGTTTTTACTTGAAGTCGCTTTATAATGTGCCAGCCAAAATCAGTCATTACGGGCTTCGAAAAATCTCCGTTTTTCTCCAGGGCATAGGCAGCCTCCTCAAACGGCTTTGGATACTTTTGTTGCAGGCTGGCCCCTACCCATTGCTGCAATTCTCCCCCTTTAATGCGAGTGGCTTTATCATCGGAGTATCTGTAAACTGCCGTGTCAAAAGTCATTTTACCCGAACTGAGCTGGGCATACACATTATCGGCCACTTTCTTTAAAGAATCTTTTTCAGCTGGTGTTGCTTTTTCGGGCAGGCGGAAAAGGATATGGGCCACTTGCATGCTGCCACGCGATGGGCGTGTTTCGTTCACGCGAATGAGGTGATAACCAAACTGAGTGCGCACCGGCTGGCTAAGTTCACCGGGTTTCAGGGTATAAACGGCATTCTCGAAAGGATAGATAGTGCCGAAAACAGTAAACCAACCAATGTTTCCTTCGTTGGTGCGGGCCGATTTGTCTTCGCTGCTGTCTTTGGCCACTTTTTCAAAGGCGGTGCCTTTCTCAATCTTTTTACGAAGTGCCATAATGCGCTTAAACGCAAGGGCCGTATCGGCCGGGTTGGCGTTTTCATCGCAGAAAATGAGAATGTGGCTGGCGTTCACATCATATTTGGAACGATCATAGGCTTCCTGTATCAGTTTATCCGAAATTTCGCGATCAGTGAGATAGCTTTTGGCCAACTGCTTTCTATATGTTTCCAGCTCATCTTTCAGCGACTTAATGGTATCTAACTGAAGTGCCTCGGCTTCTTTCACTTTCAAACGAAAATTTTCATAGAGGTTCAAATAGTCGCGCAAACTTTTTTCGCTAAAATCGCACTGGTTGTTGGCGTTGTTCTTAGTGTATACATACTCAAAATCGCTGACACTGACTTTGTCGCCTGCCACCGTAAATAAGGTGCGGCTGTCGGTAGCAGACTGAGCAACCAGCCAAACAGAAACAGAAAGAGAGCAGAGAGAGAGCAACAACTTTTTCATACTGATTTTTTATTTTTTAAGGCCGCCAAATATGACAGGGTTTTTAAAAGGAGTGGGCGAAAATAATTTTTTTTAACACCCCCGTCCGGCATTCCCCCAGCAGGCACTTGCTATTGGGGTATTTCTATTTTCGCCCGCATGAAAAACAAGCAAAAGCGAATCATCCCCGATTTAGAAATTACCGGCATGAGTGCCGAAGGACGCGGATTGGGAAAGGTGGAGGGGAAAGTGGTGTTTGCCTCTTTTGCCGTGCCGGGCGATGTAGTGGATGTAGACGTTCGCAAAAGCAAAAAGAATTATGCCGAAGGAGTTATTGACAGCCTGAAAACAGCATCGCCCCTGCGGGTGCAGCCGGAGTGTAAGCACTTTGGTGTGTGTGGTGGCTGCAAATGGCAGCACATCGGCTATGCCGAACAATTAAAATTTAAGCAGCAGATAGTACATGATGCATTGGAGAAAATAGGAAAACTCACCTACCCGGCCCTACCCGCAGTGCTGGGGAGTGCGCAGCCCTTTTTTTATCGCAATAAAATGGAGTTTGCTTTTACCGACAGGCGCTGGCTTACCGAAGAAGAAATTGTTTCGGGCAGTACCTTCGACCACCGGAATGGGGTGGGCTTCCATGTGCCCGAAAATTTTTTGGGCGTAATCCATGTCGAAAAATGTCACCTGCAAGGCGGTCCGTCCAATGCTATCCGCGATGCCGTGTATGCATTTGCACTCAGCAACGGGTATAGTTTTTTCAATCTGAAACATCAAACAGGTTTGCTGCGCACCATGATGGTGCGCACGACCTCGCTGGGCGAGTTGCTGGTGCTGGTTTCATTTACCGAAAACGATACACAAAAAATTGAAGCACTGCTCCGACACTTATTGCAGCTCTTTCCGCAGATTACCTCGCTGCAGTATGTGATAAACAATAAACGCAACGACACCATTTATGACCTGCCGCTACAGGTGTTCAGCGGCCGCGACCACATTCTGGAACAGCTCGGAGATTACCGCTTTAAGATTGGAGCAAAAAGTTTTTTTCAAACCAATTCGGCACAGGCTAAAGTGCTGTATGATATAACCAAAGAGTTTGCCGCTCTTTCAGGCGATGATGTGGTGTATGATTTGTATACCGGTGTGGGAAGCATCGGCATTTACGTGAGCGATGCGTGCAAAAGCGTAACCGGTATTGAACAAATTGAAGATGCCATCAAAGACGCCAGGGAAAATGCGACCCTGAACGGAGTGCACAATTGTTCTTTTTATGCCGGAGATGTGCGCATGGTACTGCAAGATGAATTTGTACAACAAAACGGTAAGCCGGATGTAGTAATTACCGATCCACCGCGCGCAGGCATGCATGAAGATGTGGTAAAAACCCTGTTGCAGTTGGAAGCCCCGAAGATTGTATACGTTAGTTGCAGTCCGCAAACACAGGCCCGCGATTTGAGTCTGTTGGCCGAAAAATATTCCGTTGAAAGAGTGCAGCCGGTAGATATGTTTCCCAATACTACGCACATAGAAAATGTGGCTGAACTGAAATTGAAATAGCATTTCACAATTAAAAATCTTTAAGCATCATTGCTCCATCAATCTGTCATATGAATCTGGACGAAGAACTTTTTAGCTCGCTGCAACAAGACCTAGACATTTGCCGCGATTACATTCGTCAACTGGCTACCGGTATGATTCGTGGTGGGGTGTCCAAGTTTCCGATTTTTGTGGCACAGCGCGGGGAGCAGGATATGGACTTGGGCGTGCCGCTTATTAAACGCGAAGACTTTGATATAGCATGGAATCTGTCGGCATCGCACCTCGAAGATTTTGTGAATAAAGGCGTGGTGCGCCTTGATAAGGTAGAAGACTTTAAAAAAGCTTACAAGAACCCTGAATTTTTTATGTGTGTGTTTGTAGCAGAAGAATCGGCCGGTAGTTTCGTATTTATGCCTTATGACCGGCAACGCGACAACCTCAACTAGTTAAGCACTTGTGGCGCTTCTAGTTTAAAGACCGGAATTTTCACTTCAAATTTTTCGCCCGATAACTTATTCTCAAAAATGTAGGTTCCCTCCATTTTACCCAGCGGAGTAGAAAAATTGCAACCGGATGTATATTCAAATGTATCGCCCGTATACAACACCGGCTGCCTACCTACTACACCAGCACCTTCCACCCGCTTCACATCGCCATTCATATCGGTGATAATCCATCTGCGGCTGAGTAGCTGCACGGTGAACGGATTGTGATTATTGATAAAAATATGGTAGGCAAACAAATACTGATTTTGCGAGGGCACAGAAGCATCTTCATGAAATTGTGTTTCCACAGATATTTCAATTCCGGCAGTAATCAGTGTTTCCATATACTTTAATTTAATGCACGTGCACCGTGGCAGGCTTTAAGAAAGCGGTGATATGATTTTTAACTCGCATAAAAGCGGTATCAAAATCATGGTTAACAACTGTTACATCAAATTGGTTCTGCATGGCCAACTCTTCGGTGCTTCTTTTTAAGCGCGCTTTCAGGCTTTTAGCGTCTTCGGTATTACGGTTTTGCAATCTGTTTTCCAGGCTTTGCTTAGATGGCGGGGCAATAAAAATAGTCAGGCAATCATTGCCATATTGCTTTTTAAGGCTCAGGGCTCCTTTCACATCTATATCAAACAGCACCACCTTGCGCTGACTCCATATTTTTTCAATTTCTGATTTCAAGGTACCGTAATACTGACCGGCATACACCTCTTCATATTCTGCAAAATCGCCTGCGGCCACTCTGCGTTTAAATTCATCGGCTGCTGTAAAGTAATAGTGCCTGCCGTTTTGTTCACCATCGCGCGGAGCACGAGTAGTGCAAGAAACCGAAAAAGCCAACTCGGGCTTTTGGGTCAATAGTTTTTTTACAATAGAAGATTTGCCCGCCCCGCTGGGGGCTGTAATTACCACCAGTTTTTTGGGTGGAATGGATACGCGTGTAAATGAGTGACCTCCCATAGCTTATAATATGTTACTTGTTTGTTCTTTAATTTTTTCGAGCTCGTCTTTCATATTCACCACCATTTTCTGCATCACCGCATCATTCGCTTTGCTCCCGATAGTGTTTATTTCGCGGCCCATCTCCTGTGCTATAAAATTGAGCTTGCGACCGATGAGTTCCTCTTTGTCCATCACAATGTTTCGGAAATAATCGCAATGAGACTTAAGACGGGTCAACTCTTCGGTAATATCCAGCTTTTCTAAATAATAAATCACTTCCTGCTCATACCGATTCTGATCGATTTTATCTTTGGGTACAAATGCTTCCAAATTACTCTTGAGACGGGTGCGCACTTCTTGCAATCTGCGCTTATCTTCTGCCAGCAGAAGCGTGGCCGCAGCTTCTATGTTTTGCAGGCGAAACTGCAAATCAGCCTCTGTTGATTGGCCCTCGTTGGCTCTGAACAAATCCACCTCGCGGGCAGCGGCCATCATCACCTCCTCAATTTTTTTGGATTCGTTCTCGGTAGGTTCCTCATGGCTTTCGCCAATCACATCGGGCATTTTGAGAATAGTAGGTAGCAGACTCTCCGTTGTAACCCCCACTTCGCTGGCAATAGACTTAAACTCATTGAAATAGGAAATGATGAGTTCGCGATTCAGCGAAATTTCGGAGGCTGCAGTGTTGTGTTCCAACGAGATGAATACATCTATTTTTCCGCGTTGTAATACGCCTGCTATCTTGTTGCGCAGATCATATTCCAGCGAACGGTATTTAGAGGGAATTTTTACGTTTAAATCAAGTCCCTTCTGGCTATTGAGCGATTTGATTTCCACGTTCACTGTTTTGTCTTCAATCTGTCCGCTCGCCTTACCGAAGCCTGTCATTGATTTTAGCATAGATGGTAAATCTCGCTCGTGAGACTTCTCCTTTTTAGTTTTGTTATTCCTGCACAATCAGTTCGTCTTCCGGAATTTTTTTGCCGGTAAACGAAACCAGATACACCCCCGCAAATATGAAAATTGCCGACACAATTTTTTCGAAAGTTATGGCATCTTTTCCCAGAGAAATAGAAATGATAGTGGCCAGCACCGGCTGCAAATAAATGTAGGCCCCCACCACGCTGCTATGCAGTTCGCGCAGCGCCAGCATATTGAGCAGATAGGCAAAAAAAGTAGTGCACAACACCACAAACGCCAAGCCCAGCCAAGCGGATGTGGTAAAGGTGCTCCAGGCAATTTCCGAAAACTGTCCTGCTCCAAAAATGGTAACCGGAAACAGCCCGAAGAAAAACACCCATTTCACCACCGTGAGCGGATGATATTTTTTCATCAGCGGATGCACAATCACGAGATAAATGGCATAGGAAGTAGCATTAATTAGAATAAATAAATCGCCCAGCAGCGTGTGGCTCGAAAAACGAAACCCTTTGCCTGCCAAAATGAGCAGCGCCCCGCTGATGCCCATTATGAGCCCGAGAACTTTTTGCCATGACGCCTTCTCGTGTCGCAGAAAAAAAGAAATGACAAACACCAAAATGGGAGTCATAATCATAATGAGTGCGGCATTGATAGGTGTAGTGCGGCTAAGACCCAGAAAAAACATTTCCTGGTTAATCACCACCCCAAACAGACCGCACACCATCAGCAGTAACCAGTCTTTGCGTTCTATTTGCTCACGCAGCCAAAAAAAATGCAGTATAAAAAACAAGGCTGTGGTTACCGATACCCGAATAAGGATGAAGCCAAAGGGCTGAATAAATTCGGG
>CAYQRR010000053.1:8914-11693 GCA_964419635.1 uncultured Chitinophaga sp.
TTAACAATAAACAGAAAGAAATGTGCCCGAATCAGTTTGTTCATGTCGGGGCAATAATACATTGATTTGTGAGCCCATATGTACCAGGGCATATGCTGGCGAATCGAAGGGGTACAAACAACTTTTCTCCACACTGCAGGACTCTCTTCTATCAAAGCCCTCAATTTTTCTTTCTTTGTTGTTCGCAAAAAAAATAAAGTAGATGTATAACTCTGATGTGGAAGCGCTCAATGCTTTTGCCGCCCGATACAAAGAACTACGCTCCGAAGTAGCCCGCGTGATAGTGGGACAGGATGAAGTCGTAAAAAACATTCTCATCTCTGTGTTTTCAGACGGGCACAGCCTGCTGATAGGCGTTCCCGGCTTGGCCAAAACACTCATGGTGCATACCATAGCCGAAGTGCTGGACCTTAGCTTTAGCCGCATACAGTTTACACCCGACCTGATGCCCAGCGATATTATAGGCTCCGAAATACTGGACGAGAACAGAACCTTTCGCTTCAACCGCGGGCCGGTTTTTTCTAACATCATTCTGGCCGATGAAATCAACCGTACTCCCCCCAAAACCCAGTCGGCTTTACTGGAAGCCATGCAGGAACGCAGCGTGACTGTAGCCGGAAAAAAACACAAACTGGATTTGCCGTTTTTTGTATTGGCCACACAAAACCCGATTGAACAAGAGGGCACCTATCCGCTACCCGAGGCACAGCTCGACCGTTTTATGTTCTCTATTCATTTGGATTACCCCAGCTACGAAGAAGAAATCAATGTGGTAAAAAGCACCACCACCGGCACCAAAGTGACTTTGGAGAAAAAACTAACAGCCACCGAGATTTTATACTTCCAGCAATTGATTCGCAAAATTCCGATTGCCGACAATGTATTGGAATATGCTGTAAAGCTAGTGAACAGTACCCGACCAAACCGTCCGGGTTCATCGGCCATGGTGAATAACTACATTGGCTGGGGTGCCGGACCTCGCGCATCACAATATCTGGTGTTGGGCGCTAAGTGCCATGCTGCAGTCAACGGCAAATTCTCTCCGGATGTAGAAGATGTAAAAGCGGTGGCACTGCCCATTCTTCGTCATCGTGTTTTCAAAAACTATAAAGCAGAAGCAGAGGGCTTGAGTATTGATAAAATCATTGGAGATTTATTGTAGAAATTGGCACTATTATTGGCAAATCATCGTCTTTATAAAATCATACATCGCATTACAACAAAAAAAATCAAACATGAAAAACAAAATCACACTCGTTATTGCACTGGCCTGCTTCGTTTCCATTTCATTTGCTCAAAAATCTATTGGTGGAGTAGCTGCCACTGCTACCCGGGCGGTTAACGCGTCTTCTACCGCAGGTTTAGGTAATCTGTTTTCGCAAATGAAAGGTGGCATTAGTACCGATGCTTTTTCTGAAACTTTTAATGCCGCTGCCTGGAGCAAAAAGAATGGTTCTGCATCCAGCGCAGCCGGATGGGCCGGCTCTTTATTGGGCTTGCAAGGCGGACTAAAAGAATCTGCCATGGGTGCCGGCTGGGCAACAGTGAAAGAAAAATGGCTGAAAAATGCAAAAGCCGCTAACACCGTACAACAAGTAGCCGGTCTGGCCGCACAACTTGAGAGCAACATTGATGCTAAGTATTTTACAGGCGACTGGGGCAAACAGCGTGGCACCTGGCAAGCGGCTCTCAAAACAATTGCTGCCCAATAAGCAAGTTGATGACATTTTACAAAGCCGTCTCTAACAGGACGGCTTTTTTTATTTCTTTGCCTCTATAGATTTATTCAGTAAAAGAAAAAATTATGGGTCGCGCGTTTGAATATCGCAAAGAAAGAAAGATGAAACGTTGGGGAGCTATGGCAAAAGCTTTCACCCGAATAGGAAGAGAGATTGCCATATCGGTAAAAGAAGGTGGCGGAAACCCGGATACCAATGCCCGATTAAGAGCAGCCATTCAAAATGCCAAAGCGGCCAACATGCCCAAAGACCGGGTGGAGGCAGCTATCAAAAAAGCAACTTCTAAAGACACCGAAAATTATGATGAAGTAACCTATGAGGGATACGCTCCGCACGGGGTAGCTGTGGTGGTGGATACACAAACTGATAACACCACCCGCACTGTCGCTAACATCCGAAACATTTTCAATAAACTAAACGGAGCGGTGGGCACCAGCGGCTCTGTAGAGTACATGTTCAAGAAAAAAGCTGTTTTTAAATTCCCGAAGGCCAATTGGAATTTAGAAGAACTGGAGTTGGAGTTAATTGATTTTGGCTTGAGTGAACTAACAGCCGAGGATGATTTAGCCATTGCTTATTGCGACTTTGTTGATTTCGGCCGCCTCTCTAAAGCTTTGGAAGAAAAAAAGATTGAATTGACAGAATCGGGATACGAAAAAATACCGGACTTTTATAAAGAAGGCCTCACAGACGAACAAGCCGAAGAGGTGATTAAGTTGATTGAAAAACTAGAGGAAGATGATGATGTGAATCTGGTGTTTCACAATATGAAGTAAGCTTCTACAAGTTCTACTTATAGATTTTTCTGCGCATGATGGCATACAGCCACGCTGCAAAAAATACTCCTGCTACACAGTAACCAATAAAGCTCCATTTGTTGATTCCATACACGAACTGCATTTCGGGTGGATAGGTGCCCAACAGGGCAATGGACGATGCAATGATTAATGCGCAAATAATATTGACTAACGATTGGCGCGTACTAATGCTGTCCCATTTTTTCAGCGTCAAGATACTCAAGGTCGCGGTGCCGCTGCTGC
>CAYQRR010000054.1:0-11459 GCA_964419635.1 uncultured Chitinophaga sp.
TTCGACTAAAAATTTGGTAGTCGTATCATTGCCTTTATCTTACGGCTTCATTAAACACACATCTCATGGAAAACCACACACACCAAATCAGGCTGCATGGCGATGGCGGAAAGTATTTTGGGATACTCCTCGTCAACCTTCTATTTACCATCATCACGCTCGGGCTTTATTACCCATGGGCCAGAGCCAAAAACCTGCAATACCTCTACGGAGAAACCGAGTTTGCCGGCACCCGCTTTCAGTTTCACGGCACGGGCAAGGAAATGTTTAAGGGATTTATTAAAGCATTGGCCATTGTATTTGCCTTAGGCTTAATCTACAACTTGTCGATACTCTCCAAGAATGCAGCCATCATTTTTGTGGGAGTAGCCGTGTATGTTCTGGGGCTTTTAACCATCATTCCATTAGCTATTCATGGTGGATTACGCTATCGCTTAAGCCGCACATCGTGGAGGGGGATTCACATGGGCTACCGGGGAAACCTGCGGGAACTATTCGGCATTTGGTTCAAAGGCATTTTGCTTACCGTGATTACACTGGGCATCTATGGCAGTTGGTTCAACATTGCACTGACCCAATATTTAATGAAGCACGTAAGACTCGGTAATGTCACATTCCGATACGATGGAGATGGCTCCGATTATTTCTGGTTAAATGTAAAAGGCACCTTACTTACTATCCTTACTTTGGGCATTTATTCTTTTTGGTATGCCCGTGATGTAAACCACTATTATTTCAACAACACAAAGCTGGAACAGGACGAAACGGTTTCTGATTTCAAATCCCACCTGACAGCCGGTGATATATTTATAACCGGTATCACCAATTATTTCTTAATCGTATTCACACTCGGCATAGGCACCCCCTGGGCTATCCTGCGCCAAATGCGGATGACGATTAACAATCTGGAACTGAACGGTCCATTTAATCCCGATGCAGTGGTGCAAACCGAGGAAGACTACAACGATGCCACCGGAGACGATTTACTGGATTCGCTGGATATTGGTCTGGATTTTTAAACAAACACATGAACTATACCGGAAAATATTTTGACGGAAAATCTTCGGCAGGACACGTTGCAGATATTCAACTCAACCGTTTCCAAATCGATATATTTTACACGGATGGCGATTTTCATGCGCATCACGTGCAATGGAACACCGATAAGATTCATAAAAATGATTTTGCGGAACACGATAAGGTCATACTCAAATACGGAGATTTCCCCTTTCAATACCTGGAGGTACCCCAAAAGTCATTTGAGCAGTATTTAAAGACGCAATACCCATTAGCCCCCTTTCACAAATCGGCCTATAACTGGGTATTCAGCAAAGGGACCATTGGGCTGGTGGCCATGGCCATAGCGTTTCTGGGTATCCTTGCACTTACCTATTTTTATGTGGTGCCATGGGGTGCCGAGAAATTTGCGATGACTCTGCCCGTGGAATGGGAACAGCAACTCGGAGAATCGGTTTACAGTAAAATGGTGAGCGAAGAAAGCATTAACGAAACGGACACTAAACTGATTAATGACTTTTTTAAAAAGCTGAACTACCCTACCGACTATAACATAAGAGTGGTGGTGGTAAAAGATAATATAGTGAACGCCTATGCGCTGCCGGGTGGCAGAATTGTAGTATATGAAGGCATATTGCGAAAAATGGATGACTACCGGGAGTTGACTGCTTTGCTGAGCCATGAATTTTCGCATGTACAGTTAAAGCACTCCACACGCAATATCGCCCGAAGCCTGTCGAGCGCCTTGCTGCTTTCGGTTTTGTTTGGCGATGCCAGTGGGATTACAGCTATTGTAATAGAAAATGCCGATGCCGTGAAACAATTAGGTTATAGCCGGCAACTGGAGGAAGATGCCGACCGAAACGGATTGGCCCTGATGAAAAAGCGGAGCATAGACCCGCATGGAATGAAAGAACTCTTTGAAACGCTCCAAAAGGAATCGGAGGGAGAAGAGGATGGGTACAAATTTTTGAGCACACACCCATTGACCAAAGACCGAATCAAATTTGTAAACGAAGAAATTGCAAAAAAGGATTTTACCTGGCAGCCGGACCCGGTGTTGGATAGCTTATATAAAGAGATACAAAACAATTTGGAAGAATAAAAAAAGGCAGGCTTACAGCCTGCCTTTTTTGTTGTGCAATTTTTATCAACTGACAGCAAAAATCAATTCCCCGTTTTTAGCATTCAGCGTAATCGTTTGACCTTTTTGCACTTCACCGCCTAAAATCATTTTAGAGATTTTGTTTACCACCTCTTTCTGGATGGTTCTCTTTAACGGTCTTGCGCCATATTGCGGGTCAAATCCCTCCTCGCCCAGCCAATCTATCGCCTCGTCCTTTAGTAACAGTGCAATTTCTTTTTGTTGCAGTAAATCGCGCAGGTAAGCCAGTTGCAATTCCACAATGTCACGGATTTGACTGCGCATCAGTGGATGGAACATGACAATTTCATCTATACGATTGAGGAATTCCGGTCGCACACTTTGCTTCAGCCGCTCCATCACTTCAATCTTAGTCGTTTCAGATGCTGCCAGCATGTCTTTCTCTTTAATGCCGTCAAATGATTTCTGAATAATATCAGAACCAATATTGCTGGTCATAATAATCAAGGTGTTTTTGAAATTGACCGTGCGTCCTTTGTTATCAGTTAATCGGCCATCGTCCAGTACCTGTAGTAAAATATTGAAAACATCCGGATGCGCTTTTTCGATCTCATCAAACAGAACCACAGAATAAGGTCTGCGTCTGATAGCCTCCGTCAACTGTCCGCCTTCATCATATCCCACATAGCCGGGAGGCGAACCCACCAAACGGCTCACGGCATGTTTCTCCTGATATTCGCTCATGTCAATCCGTATCATGGCATGCTCGTCATTAAACAATACATAGCTGAGCGCTTTGCTTAACTCGGTTTTACCTACTCCGGTTGTTCCCAGAAAAAGAAACGATCCGATTGGTTTTCTTTCATCCTGCAAGCCGGCACGGCTTCGTCTGATGGCATCAGCAACCACCTCAATGGCTTCGCTTTGTCCTTTCACTCGTTCGCGAAGTTTATCTTCCAGATGAAGCAATTTCTCCTTTTCTCCTTCTAGCATTTTGCTAACGGGTATTCCCGTCCATTTCGACACAATAGCCGCTATATCTTCGTCCGTCACTTCTTCCTGCAGCATCCGTTTGTCGGCTGAAATTTCGGAGAGCAACTGATCAAATTTCTTTAAATCGTTTTCCGCTTCTTTGATTTTTCCATAGCGAATTTCTGCCACTTTCTCATAGTTGCCTTCACGCTCAAACCGCTCGCCTTCTTGTTTTAGGTTTTCAATATCGCGTTTGCGTGCCGTAATCTTATCTACAATCTCTTTTTCCTTTTGCCATTTTGCTTTAAAGTCATTGCGCTGGTCTTTCAGGTTGGCTAACTACTGGTTTAGCTCGGTAATTTTCTTTTCTTCTCCTTCGCGCTTAATAGCCTCCAGTTCTATCTCAATTTGCATTATGCGTCTTTCAATCTCGTCCAGTTCTTCCGGCACCGAATCCATCTCCAAACGCAATTTAGCAGCTGCTTCATCAATCAGGTCGATGGCCTTGTCGGGCAAGAAACGTTCTGTAATATAACGGTTACTTAAGGTCACCGCGCTGATGATGGCATCATCTTTAATCTTCACTTTATGGTGATTTTCATATCGTTCCTTTAATCCCCGCAAAATGGAAATGGCGTCTTCCACAGTCGGCTCATCTATCATCACTTTCTGAAAACGTCTCTCCAGTGCTTTATCTTTTTCAAAATATTTCTGATACTCATTCAATGTGGTGGCACCCACTGCGCGTAATTCACCACGGGCGAGTTCGGGCTTAATAATGTTGGCAGCGTCCATAGCGCCATCGGTAGCGCCAGCACCTACCAGCGTGTGTATTTCGTCTATAAAAAGAATGATACGCCCGGAGCTTTCTTTCACCTCTTTTACCACAGCTTTCAAGCGTTCCTCAAAATCACCTCTGTATTTTGCACCGGCCATCAAGGCTCCTAAATCCAAGGCATAGATCACTTTGCTTTTTAAGTTTTCCGGCACATCGCCCTTCACAATTCGATGAGCGATACCTTCTGCAATCGCTGTTTTTCCTACTCCCGGCTCCCCTACCAGCAATGGATTATTTTTGGTTTTGCGAGTGAGGATATGCATTACTCTTCGTATCTCTTCATCGCGGCCAATCACCGGATCCAACTTTCCATTTTTGGCCTGTGCATTCAGGTTAATGGCATATTTATCCAAAGAGTTGTAGCGTGAATCGGCACTTTGTTCGGTCACATTGGTCCCTTTACGTAGCTCCAGTATAGAGGAACGGAGCTTTTTTTCATCCAACTTTAAGTCCTTTAGTAAACGAGAGGTATCGTCACCGATTGTTAACAGGGCGAGTAAGAGCAATTCAATGCTCACAAAACTATCTTCAAAATCCTTTATCAGTTTATTCGCCTGCAACATCATCTTGCTAAACGAATTGGAAGGCACCAATTCAGCAGCCTGTCCGGAAACCTTGGGTAACATTTTCAGTTTTTCTTCCACCTTACCCAAAAGGATATTCCTATTCACGCCTGCTTTTTCCAGCACGAAAGGAAGCGAATCCTGGTCTGCATCCAGCATCCCTTTCAGCATATGTATTGTATCTAACTGCGGATGTCCGTTATTAAAAGCCTCCTGCTGTGCATTGCTTAGCGCCTCCAGGGCTTTGGTTGTAAAATTGTTTGCATTCATAGTGTTTGTTTTTGGTAATTAATAGGTAAATCACATTTAGCAAATAATTGTCCAAGACAACAAAGCGGAGTATTTGTCATAAAGGATTTAATTTAACAAGACAAAAAGTCGGGCGAAGAATGAATTGGTATGTAAGAATTTCAGTTATGCTCCTGCTTTATATGAGTTTGCAATCGGCAAATGGACAAACGGTAATTATAGACGGTAAGCTAAAATTCAACGAAACAGAACCTATTCGCCCCAAAGACTACACGGCCGAACTTCGCTCTGAGGATGCTACGCTTTTAGAAAAAGTAAAGGTAAACAGCGCAGGCGCTTTTACCTTCCAATTACAATACGCCCATGATTATCGGATTAGCGTTTGCACTAAGAATAAAACAATTTGGCAATTGTTAGTTCATAACAGAATGGAATACGGGCAAGTGCACTACCCTGTAGAAATTGAAATACAGAGTGAGCAAAAAGGAAAAGATATTTATGAGGTAACAGTGGATGCAGAAGGTAACAAAGTGTATCTGAAAAACAGCAAACCGATTACTGAAACCACCTACCGATTTGAAACCGGCAGGCGCGACTCTTCTGAAATAATCAAAAAAATCGGTCAACGAGTAATTTGATAAGCAAGCACCATCAAATCCATTCCTGCAAAATTACCGGAACTCATTAAAAGTAAATTTCGGTTGCTCCATTCCAGCTCCGATAGAAACTTGTTAAGTTCATTGGCATCAGTAAAAATATGCAGCCGCTGGTTGGCAAAATTCTCTTTCACAAATGATTCTTCGAGTAGAGGCATCTTTTTGTGCTCAAAAGTGTGTTTGTCAAAAAAGATGACCGGCACATCTGCCTCCTCCATAGAACCGGCATACTCTTTCATAAAATCCTTGTTCAAACTACTGAAAGTGTGCAACTCCATCACCGCCACAAGATTTCGGCTTTTATACTGCTGCTTCATGGCATTCACGGTAGCCTTGAGTTTAGATGGCGAGTGAGCAAAATCTTTAAACACTACGGCACCGGGTCCCTCCGCCAGGCGTTGCAATCTGTTCGCTGCTCCTTCAAATGTTGAAATGGCTTTGTAGAAATCCTCATCAAACACGCCCAGTTCATTACATACATTTTTAGCCCCTGAAATATTTTGAAGATTATGCTCCCCAAAAACTTTCAATGGCACCTCACCGAAACGCGTCTGCAGAAAGGTTTGGTTATTCCGCAGCGTATACTCGTGTGTAAAATACGGGCGCGTGCGCACTTTCTCATCAAACTGATTAAAAATGCGTTTTAGCTCCTCATCCTCCCCATACCAGGTAAGGAATCCCCATTCCTCGAGACTTTTGGCGAACTTCTCAAACTGTTGAACATAGCCGTCATAATCCGGAAACACATTGACATGATCCCAGGCCACACCGGAAATCAGCGCCACATTCGGCTTGTAAAAGAGAAACTTGGATTCTTTATGAATGGGCGATGCCAGATATTCATCGCCTTCTATGATTATAATGGGTGCCTTATCGGTAATCTTTACTCCGGTATCAAAACCCTGAACTTTAGCGCCCACTAAATAATCAAAATCAAAATTCAGTTCACGTAATACATGCATGACCATGGAGGTAATCGTAGTTTTACCATGACTCCCTGCTATTACCACGCGTTGCTTTTTCTTGGATACCTCGTAGATATACTCCGGGAAAGAGAAAATTTTGATTCCTAACTTTTGAGCCTGCAATAACTCCGGATTATCTACTCTGGCGTGCATGCCGAGTATTATCGCATCCAGTCCGGCATGAATGTGCTTGGCATCAAATCCGAGCGAGGAGGGCAGTAAACCTTCGCGCTCCAAATTACTTTTTGCAGGATCGTTGATGGCATCGTCACTGCCGGTGATGACATGGCCTTTTCTGTGCAATACAATGGCCAAATTGTGCATCACGGCACCGCCTATAGCCACAAAGTGAATGTTCATAATCTTATCTTAATAAATTTCGCTGCAAAATATTTCTTCTAAATTCGCGTTATGATTCCAGAGCAATGTTATTAATTGCTGCAGGATTAAAAACAAAATATAAACACAAACCGTAACAATACTTCACTGATATCTTTCACTAAATATTAAAATCAATTATCATGAAAACAATCAAAAGCATCACTATCCTGACCCTGGTTTCCGGGTTATTGCTGGCCGTATCTTCTTGCAGTCACCAAACCTGCCCTACTTACAGCAAAGCAGATTCTACCACCACAGAAGTGAAGGCTTAATCTGTCTTCTGGTGTGTTGGTGTCTTTAATTATAAACACCCACACACATTTTATATTGCTCATTTATTCAAAAGCTATTTCAGCATCTCTTTCAGATTTGTTGAAGTAGCTTTTCTGTTTAGGTTTGCTATAACCGAAGCACTAAAACATTATTCACTAAAAACTATTTATGCCAGAAAAAAATGGAAAGGTTAACATCAATAACCTGAGTTTCTCAGACAGCGTGTCTTATTATTTTGACAAAGCAGCCCCTTTTACTGATTCACCGCAAGGCTTGTTAGACCAGATAAAAGCGTGCAACAGTATTTACAAAATGAATTTCCCGGTTAAATATGGTAATCAGGTGCGTGTAATTGAAGCTTACCGCGTGCAGCATTCGCACCACCGCCTGCCGACCAAAGGAGGAATCCGCTATTCTGTTCACGTGGACCAGGACGAAGTGATGGCCTTGGCTTCGCTGATGACTTATAAGTGTGCAATTGTAGATGTGCCATTTGGTGGAGCAAAAGGAGGAATCAAAATTTCTCCTCGCCAAACGGACCCGGAAATTCTTGAAAACATAACCCGCAGATACACTGCAGAATTGGTTAAGAAAAACTTCATTGGTCCCGGCATCGATGTTCCTGCTCCGGACTATGGCACCGGTGAAAGAGAGATGGCCTGGATTGTAGATACCTATATGACCTTAAAACCGGGCGAAATAGACGGATACGCCTGTGTAACCGGAAAGCCGGTTTCACAAAACGGGATTCATGGCAGAACGGAGGCCACCGGACGTGGTGTGGTGTATGCATTAAACGAAGTATGTTCCTATGCGGATGACATGAAGGACCTGGGCCTTACTACCGGCCTGGAAGGCAAACGTGTTATTGTGCAGGGGCTAGGTAATGTGGGATATCACACCGCCCGTATCATTCGCGAATACGGTGCAATTGTTATTGCGGTGGCGGAGGCTGATGGCGCAGTATATGATGAAAAAGGAATAGACATTCAGGATCTTTACAAATACCGACAAGAGAAGAAATCGGTAAAAGGTTACCCCAAAGGCAAAGTAATTGCCGACTCAGCTGCAGCCTTGGAGTTAGAATGTGATATCTTGATACCTGCTGCTTTAGAGAAGCAAATTACGGATAAGAATGCTGCTCGAATTAAGGCAAAAATCATTGCTGAGGCGGCAAACGGTCCTATTACTCCAGCTGCTGAGAAAATTCTGAATAAGAAAGGGGTTATGATTATACCGGACATTTATGTGAATGCCGGTGGCGTTACCGTATCTTATTTTGAATGGCTCAAAAACTTATCGCATGTTCGTTTTGGAAGAATGCAAAAGCGTTGGGAAGAAAGGCATCAGACCAACTTTATTAAGTTGATTGAAGACCTTACCGGCAAAAGTGTTCCCAAAGCAAGAATTGAGTCTTTGATACATGGAGCAGATGAAATTGACTTGGTCAACTCCGGATTGGAAGATACTATGATCAATGCCTACCGTGACATTCGGGAGTTCAAGAAGCGCAGAAAAAATGTAGAAGACCTGAGAACAGCCGCCTTTGCCGTATCTATTAATAAGATACGAAACAGCTACTACGCAATGGGAATATTTCCATAGGCTTTTGCCAATGCAAAAAACTAAAAACGCCTTCCGGAGGGAAGGCGTTTTTAGTTTAAAGGATAAAGCCGGCATTACTTCACCAGCGTAATGCTTCCTTTATATAATTCCGGAACGTAATTGTCAATAAATACTACACTCACCACATATACATAAACAGCCGGATTAAGCGCTGTTCCCTTGTACCAACCATCCCATTTAAAATTCATATCCGTGCTTTCATAGACCTTCTCTCCTATGCGGTCAAACACTTTTACTTCAAATTGCTTCCAGGAATCTTTGTTGCCAAACACCTCAAAAAAGTCGTTGGCACCATCGCCATTGGGGGTAAACACATTGGGTATAAATATGGTATACTCCGGAATCACTATGATGCGAACAGAGTCTATGGCAATACATCCTGAGTCGGAGGTAGCAGTAACGTAATAATTAATGGACTCCAGCGGAGATGCTATTGGCGAAATGCAATCGTTACAATTCAACCCGTTGGTTGGCATCCATAAAACAGATGCAATATTTCCGCCATTGGGTATCACATTCAAAACAACGCTTTCCCCCAGGTTAATGGTATCGTAAGGAGGAATGGCAGTCACACTGAACGAAGAATCATTTACTACTATAAATGAAGTGTCTTTTTGGCAATTATTCTGATCCGTAACCGTAACGCTATATGTGCCCGCTGCCAAACCAAAAATATCTTCGGTTGATTCACCATTGCTCCAGTCAAAAACCGCTGGAGGATTCAAAGTAGCTACAGAAATATTTACGGCACCGTTTTGAAGCGGATAACACAGAACATTCACAGGGCTTCCATTAATTACAATCCCGGGGAGCTGAATCACCGTATTTGCTGCAGACGCAGTGCAATTTCTGGCATCGGTAACAGTTACATCATAATTGCCAGGTGCCAAACTTGAAATCAATTGTGTATTGCCTCCACCGGCACTCCAGGAGAAAGCATATTGTTGTGTACCCCCTGAAGGGTTTGCATCTACCGAGCCATCATTAAATCCGGGGCAAGATACATCTACTACGATAGGAGTTAAAACTAACTGTGCCGGCTCAACGATAGTAATACCCGATAAGCTATCGATACAGTTATGGCTATCTGTTGCCGTAATGCCGTATGTGCCTGCCGATAAATTACAAATCGGTGTGGTGGTGGCCCCATTGCTCCATATAAAATTATATCCGGGACTTCCTCCGCTTATTGCCACGTCTATACATCCATCAGCTGCACCAAAGCATGAAATATCCGTAACTGTAGTATCCAATAACAAGGCGGGTGGTTGATTTACCAAAATGGAGTCGCCTCCGGCAGCTGCACAGTTATTCGTATCCACCACTGCTACATCATAATAACCAAAAGGCAAACCGGAAACATCTTCCGTAACATCAGCATTGGGGGTTGTCCAGGTAATAGTATAAGGTCCGGCAGTGCCATTGATGGTTAGGTCAATTGCACCATCACTTCCACCAAAACAATTTACATCTGTAACTACAAAAGTTAAATTGGTGGTTGCCGGTGGCGAAGAAATAATAACGGCCAAAGCGGCTGTGCAAGCATTTTGGTCTAGCACGGTAACAGAATAACTTCCGGGTAACAGATTAACAGCGTGCGCAGAGTCTTGCTGAGCCGGGTCGTTCCACAAATACTGATAAGGCCCACTGCCACCGGATGCATTTACAAATGCCTCTCCATCCGGAACTGTGATACAAGTTGCATCTTTTGTGCTTAAGGTATCCAGTAATAAAACCGTTGGCTCCGATATAGTGACCGTAGCGGTTGCAGAACATCCGGTGGGCACATCTGTTACCGTTACATCGTAAGTGCCGGCACACAAACTGTTCACCAGAGCGGTATTGGACCCGTTACTCCAGCTGTAAGCATAATTACCGGATGCCAGCAATCCGCGAACTCGCGCAGCACCATTACACAATCCGTTACAAGTTACGTTTGCGCTACTATCAATAAATGCCTGCACTCCATTTCCGGAGCCCAGTGCAGTTCCATCCGTAACAGAACAGGTGGAAGCATTGTCGGTAACGGTTACAGCATAACTACCCGGAAAAAGATTGGTTGCAGTTTGAGTAGTTTGTGTAGCAGCGTCATTCCATAGATAAGCATAATTCCCCTGAGGATTAGGATTTACCGTTACAGAACCATTGCCCCCACAGGTGGCTGGAATAGGAGTAAAAGTTAATGTAGGTGGATTAGTAACAATAATTGTAATTAGCGAATCAACCGTGCAATATCCAAGCGGACTGAAGCCCGTAACCAGATAATCTGTGGTGCTACCGGGCGATGCTATAACGGTGGCACTAGTAGTACTACTAAGCCCAATTCCCGGTGCCCATGTATAAGACGATGAACCGGATACCGTAATGGTAGTGGAATCTCCCGGGCACACACCCAATGGACCATTAAATGCCAAGGTAGGGTTGGCTTCCACAATTACATATATAGAATCATAGGGGCTGTAACCACAACAAGATGTAAGGATTCTCACTTTAACTTTGAAAGTACCGGTGGTGTTAAAAACCAAATTGCTCAAGGTTTGAAAACCGGCCCCTGTATACGTGTTGGGTACCACCGCCCCACCAAAATCCCAATCAAACTGATCAGCGGCCGGAATTTGAGCAGTGAAACTGGCTGCCGAACCCTGACATAAAATGAATGTATCTCCATTAAACTGCTGAGCCGTTGTAACAATATCCGGTATATACGAATTGGCATCAATGGGAACCAAAAAGAAACCTGTGTAAACATTACCGGAATAGGTAATATCCTTTCTGCCAAATGCAGTATACTGTGTAGTTACCAAACTACCCGAG
>CAYQRR010000055.1:0-11410 GCA_964419635.1 uncultured Chitinophaga sp.
AACCCCCGGTGTGTGGCTATAAACCTTGGATGCCTCCGGCATCACAAGCCCCCCCTTACCTATACAAATCAATCTTCACTTTATTGCCCAGAAAGATAACCTCTGCGGCTTTGGCCACGCGGCTGCTGATTTTAAACAGTGCGTTGTATTGCCGGATGCGCTTATACACGCCCTGTGTGGTCAGCAGTTTCAGTTTTTCGTATTGTATTTCCTTTTCGGCAAAAGCGTTCAGCAGTTGCTCCGTGTCGGTCCACCAGGTGGCCGATAGCCCCGCTGCTGTCAACTGCGGCATTATGGGGGCCAGGGCATCTAATATGGCAAAGCCCAGCACCACCCGCTTGTTGCCGCGCCTATACTCCGCGGTCAGTATTTTATGGAGCCCATACTCGTCACGGATGCCTTCCTGCTCGGGGAAAGCCAGCGGCAGATAATAATTGAGCGGCAGCAGGGCTTCGGTAAATTTTTTGTCGGCCTCGTCTGCATCCAGGCGGCCCTGCTGCTGCTCATCGAGCAGGTTTTCGTGGGTGCTCATGGCCTCAAAGGCCTCGATGGCCGACAGCCAATCGGCCGAAAAGGGGGCGCCAAAAGAAGAATCGAAGGTGGTAAACGCCACCGCATCGTCTATAAAGAACTGACGCTTTACCCGGCTGCTTTCGGCCAGCTTGCCATCGGTCAGGTCGCTGTTTACGCGAGCCATTTCGCGTGTTTTGGGGCCTCGCTTGCGTTTTTTACCGCTTAAGTGTTCATTTTCCTGGTCTATAATTTCATTTTCAGGCATGTTTATGTATTTTTTGGAGTATAAATGGTGGGTTTCAATATCAAACATGCAATTTTCAGGTCATAATTACAAATTTACGACACTGAATGAATAGGTTTCAAGGATGAATGAACATTTTACGACATCGATAATTAGTTTTCGATGGCGTAAATTGTCTGTTCGATGCCGTAAATTATCTGTTTGATGGCGTAAATTAATCAATTGAGGTCATATTTTAGTCCTTTTCTGCATTTTTGGTGGCTTTTTTATCCAAAATAGGGGTTTATTTAGGGCTCTGCAGGCGATGGTTCTGCCGGAATCACTCGGTCTGGCAGAGGCGCGCTGGTCTGTGCCTTATGGCGGTGCAGCAAAAGCCGCCATTCTACCCATCATCTTCCACCTATCATGCCTCTGCCTTCAGCTTTACCCGAAGCAGACAAAAACAAAACAAACCACCCTGTCCGGCAGTGGCCTTATTTTTAATTGCTACTAGCCCCTGACATTCCACCGCACACAAATCCTGAAAGAATCCGCGCAGCTTATTAGTTTTAGTACATGAAACAGTCATTTTTTACAGAGGCACAGGTACCCTTGGTGATAGAACCCACCACCGACAGCAGCAAAGCGGGTTTGCTCCGCTATGTAGAAGAAAACCGACCGGCTTTTGATGCGGCATTCTTCCAATATGGCGCAGTGCTATTCCGCGGTTTTGACCTGGACACACCCAAAGATTTTGAAGATGTGGCCCTGAAGGTAGACCCGCGCCTAAAGAACGATTACTACGGCACATCGCCCCGCAACATTGTAAAAAACACGAACTATATTTTTACTGCCAGCGAGTTGGCGGGCTACTATCCCATTCCGCAGCACTGCGAAATGAGCTATGTGGAGCAGCCACCTATCACCTTGTTTTTTTACTGCCACATTGAACCCGGCTATGGTGGCGAAACACCCATCTGCGATTTCAGAAAGGTGTATGCCTCGCTGGATACACGCATACGCGATGAGTTTGACAAGAAAGGCGTGCTCACCGTGCGCAATTATTCCAGCCTCGAAAATGCTTCGCGCTTTAATCTCTTTGAACTGAAGAAATGGAACGAAATATTCAACACCACCAACAAGGCGGAAGTGGAGCGGCAGTGCCGCCAGCAGCACATTGACTTTCAGTGGCTGCCCAACGGCAATCTGCGCCTTACGCATAATACTCCGGCTTCAAAAAAGAACCCCGTAACAGGCGAACCGGCATGGTTTAACCATTTGCAGGTGTTTCACCCGTTTGCTGCCAAAGTGGAATACGATTTTATTCACCAATACCAGCAAAGAGGTAAAACATTTTTCTGGAAACACCTGATTAATGCCATGGTAAAAGTGAAGCAAGCCACCAAAGCTCCCATAGACCAAAGCATGAATGTGCTGTTTGGCGATGGCGCGGCAATACCCAACAGCTATGTGCAGCATGTGCAGGAAGTGATATGGAAACACATGGTTATTTATCCGTGGCGGAAAAACGATGTAATAGCCATTGACAACTTCAGCGTGGCACACGGACGCCTGCCCTACGAAGGGGAGCGCGAAATACTGGTGTGCTGGAGTGCCTGATGCATCCGGCTGATGGTTTGCTGCTATTTTTCTTCTTTGCCTGTGGATTAAACCCGATGTAGTATATGGCCCTGAACCGCGAAGCATATTCCCGATACCGATTAATAGATGCGCGCCTGCGCAAGCTGCCCAACCCCACCTTTGAAGAGCTGGCCACGTATGTGCGCCAGCATCTGGGCAAGCCCGTATCCAGGCGCAGCCTGCAGTTTGACCTCCAGGAGATGCGCTACAACCAGGCCCTTAATTTTAATGCCCCTATTGAATACAGCCGGGCCAACGGCCGCTATCGCTACACCCAGGAGGGCTACTCCATCAGCAACCTGCCCGTAACAGCCGATGAACTCCACGGCCTCGATTTTGCCATCAGCATTCTCGACCAGTTTAAGCACATGCCGGCTATCAAAGAGTTTGAAGAAGCCATCATGAAAATTGCTTCCACCGTTAAGATAAATAAAGAGGCCCGGGGCGAGGCAGATTATATTCAATTGGATAAACCCTACCGCATTAAAGGCCTGGAGTATGTGGAGCCGGTGCTCAAAGCCATTGCCGAAAGGCGCGTTTTAAAATTTACCTACCAAAAACACGGCAGCAGCGAGGTTTCGCTGAATCTGCTGGAACCATACCTTATCCGCGAGTCCAAAAACTTCTGGTATGTGGTGGGCCGCAGAATCAATAAGGCCGATAAAAAAACACTCACCTTTGCCCTGGACCGCATACAGGATATGCAACTCACAGACGATACCTTTGACGAAACCACCATCGACAAAAAGAATTTTTTCAGCAACGTAGTAGGGGTTACGCTCGGTGATGGTAAAGCCGAAAAAATTGTGTTGTCTTTTTCTCCCTTGCAGGGCAAGTATGTAAAAACAGTACCCATCCATCATTCTCAAAAAATAAGGAAAGACACCGCCAAAGAACTGCAGATAAGCCTGGAACTGGTCATTAATCACGAGTTAAAAATGCAACTGCTGAGCTACGGTGCATCGGTGCGGGTCATCAAACCCGCCTGGCTGGCCGAAGAAATGAAACAGCAGGCCGGTCAAATGCTTAAAAACTATCGCTAAAGTTTATTGGCCCCAGGCAATGGTGAGTTTTACGGCTTTTTGCCAGCCGGCATAAAACCGGTTGCGCTCGGCCGCTGCCAGCCTGGGTTTAAACTGCTGATCAAGCTTCCACTGCTTGGCCACATTCAGTTTCTTGTAAAAGCCCACCGCCATGCCCGCCAGATAGGCCGCGCCCAAAGCCGTGGTTTCGGTTATTTGAGGACGCTCCACAGGCACCCCGAGCATATCGCTCTGAAACTGCATCAGGAAATTATTGTTAGACGCTCCGCCATCCACCCGCAGGGCCTTAAGCTTAATGCCCGAGTCTTGTTCCATGGCCGTGAGCACATCTTTGGTTTGGTAGGCAATACTCTCCAGTGTGGCGCGGGTAAGGTGCGCCTTGGTGGTGCCGCGCGTAAGGCCAAACACCGTGCCGCGGGCTTCCATATCCCAATAAGGGGCCCCCAGCCCGGCAAAGGCCGGCACCAGATACACCCCATCCGAACTTTCCACACTCGTAGCCAGCCGCTCCGACTCAGCCGAGTTTTGCACCAGATTTAATCCATCGCGCAGCCACTGCACAGCCGCTCCGGCTATAAAGATGCTGCCCTCCAGCGCATACTCTACCTTGCCACCCATGCCCCAGGCAATCGTGGTCAATAATCCATGTTTGCTTTTCACCAGTTTGTTGCCGGTGTTCATGAGCATAAAGCAGCCGGTGCCGTAAGTATTTTTGGCCATGCCGGGGTTAAAGCAGGTTTGCCCGAAGAGGGCCGCCTGCTGGTCGCCCGCAATGCCGGCAATAGGCACTTCGGCATCCAAAATGCCGCGGTGGGTAAATCCGTAAATGCGACTGCTATCGGTGGCATGGGGCAGCATCAGTGCCGGAATGTTCATGGCATCGAGCAGTTTCTGGTCCCATTTCAAAGTTTTAATGTTAAACAGCATGGTGCGCGAGGCATTGCTGTAGTCGGTAATGTGCAGGCTGCCATCGGTCAGCTTCCAGATAAGCCAGGTGTCGATAGTGCCAAACAGCAACTCGCCTACTTCAGCTCGCTTGCGCGCGCCTTTTACATGGTCTAAAATCCACTGCACTTTGGGTCCGCTGAAATAGGCGTCCACCACCAGGCCGGTGTTATCTTTTACATACTTTTCAAAGTCTTTCTTTTTCTTGAGGCTGTTGCAGATATCGGCTGTGCGCCTGTCCTGCCACACAATGGCGTTGTGGATGGGCACTCCGGTTTTTTTGTCCCACACTACGGTGGTTTCGCGCTGGTTGGTAATGCCAATGCCGGCTATTTGCCCGGCCTGTATATTGGCCTTGCGCAGCGCCTCTTGCATGGTATACAACTGGCTGTTCCAAATCTCATCGGGGTCGTGCTCTACCCAGCCCGGTTGGGGGAAAATCTGTGAGAATTCTTTTTGCGCGGTGGCCACCACGTTCCCCTGGTCGTCAAACACAATGGTTCTTGAACTGGTGGTGCCCTGGTCAAGTGCCAGGATGTACTTTCTGTTATCTGCCATAACTTAGGATGGATTAACGGAAAACGAAATATCGGAATCTAATATATAAAAGACTCGGGCTATGCAAGAAAACTTGCCAAAATAAAGCGGGGCAGAGGGGCGGTGGAGCGCCCCCCGTCCGCTTGCGCTTTCGGTAATTTACTTTAGTATAGCAATCGCTTGGCTGCTCATAGTCCCCGCTCTTTCGGGGGCGGCAGTCAATCGTTCAGAAATTGGGAGCGTATGAAAAAGGCTAAACAAATCAGGCTGATAGAAGTAAAAAGCGAAGTGGGAGCCGGCACCCGGGGGGCCAGCCTGGGCATAGATGCCATTAAGATTGCCGCCCTCGACTTCCGCAGTAGTTTCTTTAAATCGCACCGGAGCATCAACATTCCGGACGATAATGCCGCCCTCTTCGGGCTCATCGAAAGTCGCTATGCCAAGCGGATTCGCAGTGTTTTAAAAATGTATGAGCGAATTGGAGCCGCCACGCGCGATAGCCTGAAAGATGGCAAGTTTCCCATTGTGCTCTCGGGCGACCATTCCAATGCAGGCGGTACCATTGCCGGCATTAAAATGGCCTACCCCGACAGCCGCCTCGGCATTATCTGGATAGATGCGCATGCCGACCTGCACACCCCTTACACCACTCCCTCGGGCAATTTGCATGGTATGCCGCTGGCCTGCGCCCTGGGGGAGGATAACATTGAAAACAAGGTGAACGATCTGGATTATGAAACGATTGAACTGTGGGAAAAGCTGAAAAACGTGGGCGACATTTCGCCCAAGCTGGAATACCGCGACTTGCTTTTTATGACGCTCCGCGATTTTGAAGAGCAGGAAAACTACCTCATTAAGCAGAATAAAGTCAAAAACTTTACCACCTCCGAAATCAAAAAAACGGGGGTCACCAAGATATGTCGCGAGGCGCTGAAGCACCTTTCGCAGTGCGATAAAATTTACATTTCTTTTGATGCCGATGCGCTGGACCCTACCGTGTCGCGCGGTACCGGTACCCCGGTAAAGGGAGGCATCAACGAGCGCGAAGCAGCCGACATTATACTGGAGCTGGTGCAAAACGAGCGGGTGTGCTGCCTGGAATTTACAGAGGTGAACCCCACGCTGGACAGCGAAAACGTAATGGCCGAAACAGTGTTTGAAATTTTGCAAAAGGTAGTTCGGCAGGTTGAAATTATATAAGGAGGCATTCACCGCCCTGCCCGGTGCGTGCAGCCGCTACTCATGAGCAGTTCAGATATCCAATCGTCTTTCGGATTCAAAAAAATAATACTGCCGGTGGCTGTGGGCTTCGGCATCTCGGCCTATTTGCTGTGGTCGGGTTTCAATCCCGCAGCTTTGGCCGCTATTCCTTTCAGTTCTCATTTGGTGGCCGGGCTGGCACTGGCGGCCCTTACGGTGGTTATCCGCGACCTGGCCTATATGTGGCGGATAAAAGCAATAACCGGTCATCAGCTTTCGTGGTATAAAAGTTTTGAGGTAATCATGCTGTGGGAATTTGGCTCTGCCATTACTCCCGGAGCTGTAGGGGGCATTGCGCTGGCCTTGTTTATACTCAAGAAAGAACACATCAGCTATGGCCGCAGCACGGCTACCATTATGCTCACCACCTTTCTGGATAATTTGTCGTTTGTGTTGGTGTTTGCAGCCATGTATCTGCTCCTGGGCAGCCGCATGTTTCTGGTGCCGGTGGACTGTCCCGGTGTGGCCGGCAATGCCATCCTGGAGGGTATTAGCAGCCTGGCCGACAAAAGTGTGATAGGCTGGGTACTCTATGCGGGCAGTGCCGCGTTTTTTGCGCTCTCGTTGTTTGTATTTCCCCTACAAGCCAAAGCACTGTTTCACCAATTGGGGCAGTGGACCTGGCTTCAAAAATGGAGTAAAGCCTTGCAGCATCTGGGTACCGAAATTGCCATCACCGCGCAGGAGTTTAAACAAATGCCGGCATCGTTTTTTGCCGGCTTGCTGAGCGCTACCGTGCTGGCCTGGGTGAGCCGGTATTTGCTGGCGAATGCTTTATTGTTTGCTTTTTCGGAGGTCAGCCTGAATCATCTGGAGGTGCTGGCCCGGCAATATGTACTGTGGGTGTTTATCGTTATCCCCAGCACCCCGGGGGCAGCGGGGCTGGCCGAGTTTTCTTTTGTGGCCATGAATTGTGCTTTTATTCCTTCCGGGCTGGCTGCTACGGTGGCCATTCTGTGGCGCGTATACTCGTACTATTTTTATTTGCTGGTGGGGGCCCTTGTTTTTCCCAAGTGGCTGGTGCGGGTCAATAAAAATTAAAACTGCGCCAAAGGCGTTTCTCCGTCTATAACCACATCGCCCACCTTGGCTGTAATGGGTGTCCCATGCGGAAGGATAACCGTAATCTGACTACCTAACTTAATCAGTCCAATGACATCGCCTTGTTTCACGGGCTGTTCGGGCTGCACGTAGTCTTCTATTCTGCGGGCCACAAAGCCGGCAATCTGAATCAACTTAAATTTTTTGCCCTCACTGGTTTCAAAAAGGAGTTGGTTGTTTTCGTTCTCAAATCGGATGCCGTATTCGTTGTTCATTTGCACAGCATTATTGAAACTTCCGGGCACATATTGCTCTGCTACTAAAACAGACGACACCGGTGCGCGCTGAAAGTGAACATTTGTTACATCCATTTGAATGGAGATAATGATGCCGGCTGTATCCACATCGCGTGTCCATACTTTTATGGCCCCCAAATCCCCTTTGGTTTCCAGCAGGGAAGCCTCATTCCATTTTTTGATAGCCACAATTTTTCCATTGCAAGGGCTCACAAATACGTTTTCATTGTTGGGAATATTGCGCTCCGGTTGACGCAGGAACCATACCTTGTAATAACCTAAAAATAGCGCAGAAAGGCTGAGCAGAAAAATGATAATACGATAGATAAACTTCATGGCGTGAACGTAGGAAAGATTTAATAAGAATCGTTTAAATCATTCCCTTCTCCATCAAATACTCTGCAATCTGAACCGCATTGGTAGCAGCACCTTTGCGTAGGTTGTCGCTGACTATCCAGCAGTTGAGGGTATTAGCCTGGGTTTCGTCTCTGCGTATGCGGCCCACAAAAGTATCGTCCTTATCGTGTGCGTGTATGGGCATAGGGTATTTCAGGTTCTTCACATCGTCCACCACCACTACCCCCGGGGAGGCTGCGAGCAGGGTGCGTACCTCCTCCACATCAAAATCGCGCTCAAACTCAATGTTCACACTTTCGCTGTGGCCACCCATGGTGGGTATGCGCACAGTAGTAGCGGTTACGCGGATACTGTCATCACCCATGATCTTGCAGGTTTCCTTTACCATTTTCATTTCCTCTTTGGTGTAACCGTTATCGAGAAACACATCAATGTGCGGCAGGGCATTCATATCTATAGGATAGGCGTAAGCCATTTCGCCTTTTATGCCGGCCCGTTCGTTCATCATCTGGTCCACTGCTTTTTTTCCGGTGCCGGTTACGCTTTGGTAAGTAGACACCACCACGCGCTTAATCTTGTATTTATCGTGCAGGGGTTTAAGCACCACTACCATCTGTATAGTGGAGCAGTTGGGGTTGGCAATAATTTTATCCTTGTCGGTCAGTATATGCGCGTTTACCTCAGGCACCACTAAAGGTATCCCCGGCTCCATTCGCCAGGCTGAAGAGTTATCAATTACCGTGCAGCCGATGGCGGCAAACTTAGGAGCCAGTTCTTTACTGGTAGCCCCTCCCGCACTGAAGATGGCCACATTGGGTTTTTTATCCAGCGCGGTTTCAAAACTTACTACGGGATATTCTTTCCCCTTGAAAGAAACCAGCTTGCCCACGCTCTTCTCGCTGGCTACTGGAATTAAATCGGTTACCGGAAAATTTCTTTCGGCCAATACCTGCAACATTTTGGTGCCTACCAGGCCGGTGGCTCCTACTACGGCTACTTTCATCTGATTCTTTTTTTGAGGCCGCAATTATCGGAAAGAAGTATCAATCTTTCAGGACTTTAATGCTGTACTGCTGCGCCTGAATACAATAGATCCCGGCCGGCAGACCCCCCAGTTCCAGAATCTGTAAGCTTTGCAGGATAGGCCAATGCATGATTTGCCGGCCTATAGCATCGGTAAGTATAGCCTCATGATAGAGCAAAGAGGCGGGTAATTGCAAATACAGACGGTTGGTGGCCGGCACCGGCCAGGCATTCGGGCGGCTCTCCGCTGACGTCAATGGCAAGGCAGATACGTAAACCTGCAAGCTGCCAAAATTGGTGCAGCCAAATTCATTTCGAATAGATACACTGCAAAATCCGCTGCTGTCTATCTTCACAAAAGAGTAATGTGTAGAATCTATCAAATTTCCATTCAGGCTCCAGAAATAAGTTCGGGTGGTGTCGGGCTGTAAACTGATTCCAAAAAAGGTAGACACCGTATCGCCCAGTTGATACAAGGGTACCGGGTCGGGGTGACCTTGCCGGTAGATAAAAGGCAAATGGTCTACACAAGCTTCGCAACCCACCGAATCTATACCACACAAAGGCACGGTATTGCCACCACCCATTGTATTGTAATAAGCAAAGGTATCGGTAGTAGAATAAAAATCGACAAAGCCATTATTAAGCACAAAGCCCGGAGTGAACCATACTTTCGACATACCGTTGTAACACAAAATGGAATCGGAGAGATAAGCCTGTAAAATTGGAGAAGATGCTTCAATTTGCACAGCCCCCGAATCTATACACCCCTCCGCATCCGTTACATAATACTGATATACACCGGCCGATAGGGCATTGGCGCTCGAAGTATGCTGATTCAGTATTACACCATTCATATACCAATCATACTGCAAAGGATATTTACCCTGAAAGTTGTCGATATATGCCCAGCCATCATTCAAGCCATGACACGCAGGATGTGTTAATACTGTGTCTGCGCCAAAAGGAGGTAAGGTTACAGCGCGCAGTACAGAATCGGTGCCGCTGTAGACCGTTACAGCATATTCACCGGCAGCAAGCCCGCTGATAGTGTCAGTGGTAGCTCCCGTGTTCCAATGATATGTGTAGTTGCTGCCACCGGCCACATCAACATAAAGTACACCGGCATCGTTGGTGCAGCCAGCTCCATGGCCCAATAGTATATATGCATTGAAACTCTGTGCAGACAAAGATATTGCAGCCAAACAGCAAATGAATAACCCAACCCATTTACTCATGCTTCAGAATTTTTAATGTCCTGCCATTGCTTCTCACCAAATAAGTGCCCGCAGGCAAACCGGATGTTTGCCATTCAATAAATGTTGAGGAAATGGTCTTCGATTGCAATATTCTACCATTTAGATCTGTCAGATAAACCGGTTGACCAACCAGTCGTTCATCTACCCTTAACGTAAAAGATTTTTGAAATGGATTAGGAAAAACCTGCAGTGTATTTTCATCGCCCTCCAGCAGCGAAATGCCCACCTGCGTATTACTGCTTACAATGGTTTTGCAAAAATAAATATTGAGCTTACCGCTACGCGTATCTCCCCAAACGGTGTAGAGCGTATCGGCCTGATAGGCACAGCTCATAAAATCGTTACCATCGGATGTAAGCAGCGAATCAAAGGCAATAAACTGACTGCTTAATTTCTGATTGGTCGAAAAAGTTTGTCCGTTATCGGTGCTGGTGGCGTAGTAAAAATCGTAGCCCGCATTCCAAAAACCGTTAGAAGTAGCGTTGCGCCTGTCGCGCCAGGTAACAACCAGTTTGCCCTGCTCATTATAATCGGCCCATACCATATCCTGCCCCTTGCCGTTAGCAATAGCATCGTCATTGACACGCACCCGGCTGCTCCAGGTTTGTCCGCCATCACTACTATGCAGCGACATGATATCCGCATCGCCATTCATGGCATCGGGCGAAACAAAAATCAATTGATTGCTATCGGCCGGATTTGCAATCAACAGATAGCCGTTTTTGTAATTAGAATCGTTAGCAGCCGGAGGGGTAGTAAGCATAGTGCTATACGAAAAGGTTTGTCCCTTATCGCGCGATTGCGCCAGATAAAAAGCGGGCAAAATATTTTGCGAAGCCACATAACTGGGATACGCAGCACAGAACTTTCCACCCACGGTTACAGCCGGTGTAGCCATTGGTTGTGCAATGGCATTGCCGATTAAATGCGTGCCCCCGTCCAGATTACCAATAGCCGACCAGGTGTGGCCGCTATCGCTGGATGCTTTAAAGTAATTGCGGTTGGGCGGAGCCACCCATTGCGGAGGCTTGGAAGTAATGTAAAGCGTACCAAAATTAGAGGTGGACGAATGATCTACCACTAACCAAGGACGGTCGATAGGCTTTTTTGTGCCGTCATCATACATATCAAACGCCTTGGAAGGAGTATCCCAATTTAACCCCCCATCCACTGAGCGAGCTACATATATTCCCCCGCTATCGGGCGACTTTTGATAATCGATATAGCAGACGTAGAGCAAGCCGTTTTTGTCAAAAGCCAGAGATGGGTCGG